>NZ_JBGCUM010000101.1:0-8949 GCF_054177665.1 Roseateles sp. P5_E8
ATACTGGTGCTCGTGACCTATCATTTTGGTGACGAAGCGGGGCAGGGTTTTGTGCATGGCTTTGCCGGCATGGTTTTATTCATCGTTGCATTGATGCTTATACTGTCCACAGACAAGGTGATCGGATTCTTCATTGATCGCCGCAAGGGCGTGGCATGACCAAGGATATTGTCCGGGCCGGCCTGCTTGCTGCCTGCATGGCAGCAGCCTGCGCGCTCGCCGTGGCCATCACGCCGCGAGTATTCCTGGCTGACCTGAAGTCGCGCGAGAAGCTGGTGGATATCGTACCGACGCGGTTCGCCGGATGGACGGTGGATGACTCCATCCTGCCGGTTCCGCCCAGTCCTGACCTGCAGAAGGTGCTGGATGCCACCTATGATGAGACCCTCGCGCTGACTTACAAGAATGCGAGCGGTGATCGGGTCATGTTGTCGCTGGCGTATGGGCGTAATCAGCACAAGGGCATGATTACTCACCGGCCGGAGATTTGCTATCCGGCGCAGGGGTTCAAGATCAGTGGCGGTGTTTTCGACGGTGCCGTGGATATTCAAGGGAAACCTCTCCCGGTCAAGCGCCTGGTGGCGGCCATGGGCCCGCGCAATGAGCCAATTACCTATTGGGTGATGGTTGGCGATGAGGTCACGCAGTTCGGTTACCCGCACCGTTGGGTGGCAATCCGATACGGGCTGAAAGGTGAGATCCCGGACGGCGTGCTGGTGCGCGTTTCATCCATATCGGCAGATGAAGGCAAGGCTTTCGCGTTACAGGACGGTTTCATTCGCGAATTGCTGGCGGGCATCCCCCCCCAGAAACGAAGTCGTCTTCTTGGCTCCGATTACTGATAATCAATCAACTCACAACTGGCAATTTGTAGTATGGAAAAGACTGCTCTGATTACTGGCGTAACGGGCCAAGATGGTGCTTACTTGGCAGAACTCCTGCTGTCCAAGGGCTATGCAGTGCACGGCATCAAGCGTCGTGCCTCCTCTTTCAATACTGATCGCGTCGATCACCTGTACCAGGATCCGCACGTCGACCATCAGAACTTCAAGCTCCACTACGGCGATCTGACCGACAGCACCAACCTGATCCGGATCATCCAGGAGGTGCAGCCTGACGAGATCTACAACCTCGGCGCGATGAGCCATGTGGCGGTGAGCTTCGAAAGCCCGGAGTACACGGCCGACGCAGACGGCATGGGTGCGCTGCGCATCCTCGAAGCCATCCGCATTCTCGGCCTTGAAAAGAAGACGCGTTTCTATCAAGCCTCAACGTCAGAGTTGTACGGCCTGGTGCAGGAAATCCCGCAGAAGGAGACCACTCCCTTCTACCCGCGCAGCCCCTACGCGGTGGCCAAGATGTACGCCTACTGGATCACGGTCAACTACCGTGAGGCCTATGGCATGTACGCCTGCAACGGCATCCTCTTCAATCACGAGAGCCCCCGCCGCGGCGAGACCTTCGTCACCCGCAAGATCACCCGCGCCATCTCTCGCATTGCGCTGGGTCTTCAAGAGTGCTTGTACCTGGGCAATATGAGCGCGTTGCGCGACTGGGGCCACGCCAAGGACTACGTCGAGATGCAGTGGCTGATGCTGCAGCAGGATCACGCTGAAGACTTCGTCATCGCCACCGGCGTGCAGTACAGCGTTCGTCAGTTCGTCGAATTCGCCGCAGGTGAACTTGGCATCACGCTCGCGTTCGAGGGCGAGGGCGACAAGGAAGTCGGCCGCGTCACCAGGGTCGAAGGCGACAAGGCCAAGTGCAAAGTCGGCGACGTCATCGTCAAGGTCGATCCGCGCTACTACCGCCCGACCGAAGTTGAAACCCTGTTGGGCGATCCGACCAAGGCCAAGGAAAAGCTGGGCTGGGTGCCCAAGACGACTCTGCGCGAACTGGTCGCCGAAATGGTGCAGGCCGACTACACCGCCGCCCGCCGTGACAGCCTCGTCAAGATGGCGGGCTTCCAGGCCTACGACTACAACGAATGAGCGCGGCGCCCGTGATGGAAAAGAACGCCAAGATCTTCGTCACCGGGCATCGTGGCATGGTCGGCTCGGCGCTGGTGCGCCGCCTTGAAAAGGGCGGCTACACCAACATCTTGACCGCCGGCCGTGACACGCTGGATCTGTTGGACCAAAGGGCTGTGTCAGCCTTCCTCGCGGAGCACAAACCCGACTACATCTACATCGCCGCTGCCAAGGTCGGTGGCATCCAGGCCAACAACGTCTTCCGCGCGGATTTCCTCTATCAGAACCTGCTGATCGAGTCGAATCTCATCCATGGCGCCCACCTTGCCGGCGTTCAGCGCCTGATGTTCCTCGGCTCCAGCTGCATCTACCCGCGCGACTGCCCCCAGCCGATCAAGGAGGACTATCTGCTGACTGGCCCGCTGGAGCAAACCAACGAGCCCTACGCCCTGGCCAAGATCGTCGGCATCAAGCTCGCCGAAAGCTACAACCTTCAGTACGGTCGGCAGTACGTCAGCGCCATGCCGACCAATCTATACGGCCCCAACGACAACTACGACCTCGCCAACAGCCATGTGCTGCCCGCGTTGATCCGCAAGGCGCACGAGGCCAAGCTGCGTGGCGACACGGAGTACGTGGTGTGGGGCAGCGGCACGCCGCGCCGTGAGTTCCTGTACGTCGACGATCTGGCCGATGCCTGCGTTCACCTGATGGAGCAGGGCTACGAAGGTGCCCTCGTGAACATCGGCACTGGCGAGGACGTGACCATCCGCGAACTCGCGGAGACCGTCATGAAGGTCGTCGGCTTCGAAGGCCGCATCGTCTTCGACAGCAGCAAGCCCGACGGTACGCCGCGCAAGCTGCTCGATGTCTCACGACTGCAATCGCAGGGCTGGCGCTTCCGGACCGACTTGCACACGGGCGTTGGGCTCGCTTACGCGGACTTCCTGCAGCGGGCTTGACCGCGATGTCCGGCAGTCTGGTTCAGTCTCCCTTGACCAAGTCCCTGGCTGCCCGTAGCTTCAATGCACTGCTCTGGTCCTATGCCGGGGCCCTTTCCAAAGTGCTCGCCCAGTTGGTCATCCAGGTTGCGCTGGCGCGAATGCTGGGGCCCTTGGCTTTCGGTCAGGCGGCGATGGTGCTTGTGGTGCTTGGCTTTGGGTGGCTGCTGGCTGACGGGGGATTCGGTTCTGCCTTGATTCAGAAGGCCGAACTCAATGACGATGACATCGCTTACGCGCTAGGCTGGGTGTCGTTGCTGTCGCTGATCATTGGCATCGTCATCTTCGCAAGCGCGCCTCTGCTTGCCTGGCAGCTCAAAGATGAGGCGTACACCAACCTCATGCGCGCTTGCGGCGTGCTGATTCCGCTGCAGGCGCTATCAAACATTCCGATGAGCCTGCTGCGCCGCAACCTCGACATGAAGCGGCAGCAGCTCCTCAACGTCGGTGGCTATCTCGTCGGTGTGGGTGTCATCGGCATGGCCCTGGCCGTGGCCGGCTATGGCGCCTGGGCGTTGGTGATCGGCTTCGCCGCGCAGACTGTCATCAACCTCGTATTCGGCTACCTGGCCACCAAGTTTCCCTTGCGGATCAAGTTCAGCGGCGACAAAGCTTTGCGCAATTTCGGTTTCAGCGTGATGGCCACCAACATGGCCAATTGGGCGATCGACAGCATTGATCGCATCGTCATCGGCAAGCTGTGGGGTTCGAGCAGCCTGGGCGAATATTCCGCGGCGAGCAACCTGTCTCGTGCGCCCGCCGCCATGCTGGTGGGCGCGGCCCAATCCGTGGTGTTCTCGTCGGCCTCCCGAGTGCAGGCCGACCACGCGAGAGTCCGGCGCGGCTTCATCGCGGCAGCCTCGCTGGTGTTGCTCATCACCTGCCCGGTATTCTGTTTCCTCTCCCTGCATGCGCCTCTGGTGATGCATGTGCTTTACGGCGAACGCTGGCTGGGTGCGGCGCCCTTGTTTGCGGCGCTCTGCATCGCCATTCCCAGCTACGCCCTGCTGTCGATCGCAGGGCCAACGCTGTGGAGCGTGGGTGCGGCCCGCAGTGAATTCAAGGTGCAGGCCAGCATCGTCGTACTCCTGGTCGCCGGTTTGGCCTTGCTGTCGGACTATCCGCTGGTACAGGTGGTCTGGCTGGTGCCCGCGCTGTATGCGCTCCGCTCGTTGCTGGTGCTGCTGGCACTTGCGCGTCGCATCGCGCTGCCCGCCCGTCCGGTGTTGCGTGCGGCCTTGGGCGCGGTCGTCTTGACCGCCCTCGTGCTGCTCACCAGTCTTGGCGTTCGCGCCCTGAAACTTGGTGTGGTGATGGAGGGCATGGTCTCGGCCATGGTCGGCCTTGTCGCCTGCCTGCTTGCTTTGCGGCTTGGCGGCGCGTGGCTGCTGGCGCCCGAGCTGAAACAGATGTTGCTCGCGCGTGCCGCTGAATCGGCACCGGCGCGGCGCCTGTGTGCGCTGCTGGGCCTGAAAGCTGGAGTTGCCGCGTGAGCGCCGGCTTGCGTTTTTGCATGCCCGAAGTCAGCGGTCGCGGCGCGGGCCTCGGCAACGAGCTGGTGCCATGGGCCAGGTCGTTTCTTGCGTCCCAGTTGCTGGGCGCTCGCTCCCTGCTGCCCGCGTTCGGTATGAATGGCCGCCGCTACTGGCGCCACTTCGGCACGCCCCGTTACGACTGGATTCAGCACCGTGCATTGAAAGTCGCCTTGCCGGTTGTTCGCTTCACTGAGGCGGAGTATCTAAAGCATGGCGGCGGCGATGTGGTGACCGCGCTGCGCCGTTTCGCGGGCGAGCATCGCTTGTTTGATCGCTCGGCCTATGTGCTCGCAACCAGCGGCATGTGGGGTGGCATGCGCCACATTGCGGCAGCTCGCGACTACGTGGCGGCACAGCTCTACCTCAGCCGTTTCGCGGCCGGCAATCTGCTGCGTCTGCGAGAGCGTCTCGACACCGCCGTGCCCGTTGTTGGCATCCACGTCCGCATGGGCGACTTTGGGGCGGCCATGGCGCCTGAGAACTACCGCGGCAAATTCAATGTCTCGCTGCCGCTGGACTGGTACCGGCGCGTCGCCGAGTCCATTCATGCGCAACTCGAGGGGCGGGTGCAATTCCTGATCGTCTCTGACGCATCGCCCGACAAGCTCACGGCATTGACCCGTGGATTGCCCTGCGTGTTCTCGGGCGACATCCCGGATTCCGACTGCTCCGACATGCTCGCCTTGGCGGGTGCCGACCTGCTGGTGTGTTCCGTCTCGTCGTTCAGTGTCTGGGCCGCCTTCCTGTCGAACCGCCCCTACATCTGGTATGGCCCGAACCTGCATTTGCACCCGGAAGGCTTCGCGTCGATCTGGGGCCACGAGGCCGGCCAGCATGCAGCTGGCAGCCCGACCCGGCTCGCCATCTCGAATTCGTCGAGCGCAACGTCTGCCCCACGCGCGTGGGCGGTTGCCCATGACGGCAAAGTGCCAGCCGCACTGTTGGCGCAGCTGCAGCAATACCGGTTGAACCCCGACGCTGATCTCGTGCAGTACGGCGTCGTTCGACCCGCGGCGCACACGCCTTCCCAGGGCGCCATGGACCCCGTACGAGGCCGCGCATGCATATAGCGCTTGCCGGCCACATCGCGGGTGAAGACGTCCGGGCCTACTTGTCGGCGGGCGGCCCCCCCGTGCCCAGCGGCTATTTCGGCGCTCCGCTCACCGGCATCCTGATTGGCGAGCTGCTGAAGGCCGGTCATCGCGTGACCGGCATCACCACGGACGCCACATTGCCTCTAGATGGCGGCCCCGTGCGTTGCGAGGGCCCGAACTTCACCTTTATCGTCTGCCCGGCGAGGCGCCGTGCCTGGCGGCCCAACGGTTGGCGGCTGGGGCGCGCGGTAGACCTGTTCGCGTTTGAGCGGCGGCAGATTCGCCGAGCCATCGTCGAGGCGACACCGGACCTGGTGCATGTGCACTGGTCCTACGAATTCGCATTGGCGGCGCTAGCGCAGCCTGCTCCCCACCTCATCACCTGCCACGACTCCCCGCGTGCCGTCCTGCACTTCACCCGCAGCTTTTACCGGGCGCTGCGCTACCTGATGGCGCAGCGGGTGTTCCGCCGCGGGCGCGAGTTCACCACCGTGTCCGACTACATGGCGCGCGAACTCTCGCCTGCGCTGGGCTATCCGCCCGAGGTCATTCCCAACCCGGTGGCTGGCTACGTCATCGAACAGGGCCGGCCACGCAGCGCACGCCCCACACGCCGCGTGGCGATGATCTGCAATGGTTGGGACCGCCGCAAGAACCCCGAGCCCGCGCTCCAGGCCTTTCACCAGTGGCGCCAGACCGAGCCAGCCGCCGAACTGCACCTCTATGGCGCCGGTTTCGGTCCTGGAGAAGAGGCACAGCGCTGGACTGAACAACACGGCCTGTCGGCCGGGATGACCTTCCACGGCAAGATCGCGCACCGCAAGCTGGTGGCCGCTCTCGGCGAACTGGACGCCTTGCTTCACCCCTCGCTCGAGGAGTCGTTCGGCGTGGTCCTGGCGGAAGCCATGGCGCTTGGCTTGCCCGTCGTCGCCGGCAGCGACAGCGGCGCTGTTCCCTGGGTCATGGGTGCAGATGCGGATGGGCATTGCGCAGCGGGCGTGCTCGTCGACGTGCGCTTACCCGCCGCCATCACCTCGGCGTTGGCAACCTTGTTTGACGAGGGCTATGCGGCGCGCTCGATGGCGGGGCTTGACCGCGTGCGCCAGAACTTCTCGGCTGCCAGCGTGATCGCCCGCTATGAGGCCCGCTATTCCCGAGTGCTTGCCGCTCCYGCGGCGCTGGAGGGCGCCTCCCGCCCRCCAAGACCTTCGGCTGAAGGACTATGAATCAAGACATCCTGTCATTTGCGTTCCAGAGCATTCCATTTGTGGCTGCGCTGGTGCTCGGTTTGTTGGTGCCGGTCTGCATCGTGGGCTCTGGCATGCTCGCCGAGAAGTGGAGCGATTCCTCGAAGATTGCTGTCATTCTCGGCGTGCTTATTGTCGGCAATGCGCTGAGCGTGTTGCTCAGTGGCCGGCTTATCTACTCGCAAGCTGAATTGGCGCTCAATCCGCTGCAGTCTTTCCAAKACCTGGAACAGGGCCGAGCAGTCTGGGCTGGGCGCTTTACCAATGGGACGATCCTTTTCGTTTCATTGGGCGAGATATTCCGTTGGTTTACCGGCCGGAGAAAGATGCCGGCCGCTGCGAAACCGTTGTTGCTGGCCTTCATGGCGTTCTATCTGGCGTCGTATTGGGTAGGTGTGGCATTCGCTACGTCGCGCGAAATAAGTCTGTCCTGGGTCTATGCCCCAATTGCTTTTACGGCGCTGGCATTGCTGTCACAAACCGGCATGAACAAGGATGCCTTAACGAAACTCGAATGGGTTTTGCTAGCGATTCTGGCCGCTAGCTTGATTGGCGCCGCTGTCGTTCCCAAGATGACAGTTGAATCTGGTTATAAGTCCTGGATTCCAGGATTTACTTTCCGGCTTTATGGTTTCGCGGAGCACGCAAATTCGCTCGGTATCATCGCTGCGCTTTCGGTGATTCTGCAGCTTAGCCCGTATGTGCGCAAAAGGCCGAACCTGATTTTTCTGGGCATAGCCATGTTCGCGCTGATCTTCACGCAGTCAAAAACGGCGTGGATGGTGGCACTGATTGGTGTTGCCTTAGTTCGCTTTGAAGATGTTCGGAGTCGGTTTGGCAGCACTTCGCCAGGTCAGTTTTCGCTCTTCCTGATTCTGATGGGGACCCTGTTTACTGCGCTCGGATTCATCGTGCTCTTGTATGCAATTAATGCCGGCTTGCTTGATCGGCTATTGAAATTCCAAGATGCTGTTACCTTTACCGGCAGAACAAGGATTTGGGAGATCAGTTGGAACGAGTTTCTTAATAATCCTTTGTTCGGCTATGGGCCGGCCCTATGGGATCTACCGTATCGGTACCAAAAGAATTTCCTTGCGGCCGGCCAAGCGCACAACCAGTTTTTTCAAACTGCTGGGCAGGCGGGTTTATTGGGTCTTTTGAGTTGGTTCTGGTACATATTTCTTTTGGGGCGTAACTGCGCTTCTTTGTGGGCGAGCACCTGTGGGCTTGCCGCAATTGGATTTCTTGGTTTGATGATTCGTTGCTTCTCAGAGAGTCCAATGCGTTTGGCAGGGTTGACCGGAATGGATGCATTCGCGCACTTACTTGCTTTTGCCTTTGCTGCTTCGTTGGTTTATGTTCCGGCGTCGCGCCGACGTGCCACTGCACCTTTACAAAGGCCACTGGTGCCGGGAGAAGAATCATTTCGATGAGTTGCCTGCTTCATTCGTCTACTGGGCATCTTGACTCTTGTTGTTTGGGGGGGCGGGCTTGATGACTTCGATCCAAGCACGCCGCATAGTAGGTTTAATGACCTGCCACAATAGGCGCGAAAAAACGCTCAATTGCCTTTCTGCGCTCTACGCTTGCCGCCGCCCATCTAATACGTTGCTAAGCGTGATCGTGGTTGATGACGGTTCCTCCGACGGTACGTCTCAAGCCATCGCGTCTGCGTTTCCTGACGTACGCTTGCTGCACGGCGATGGTTCGCTATTTTGGAATGGCGGCATGCGCAAAGCGTTTGGCGCCGCAATGGCCGAGGGTTTTGATGATTACCTTTGGCTCAATGACGACACGATGCTGGACGTCGATGCACTTGAGCGCCTCCATAACTGCCGCCTGGGTTTGGAAGTAGAAGGGGAGCGTTCACCGCTCGTGGTCGGTGCGACCAGAGATCCCCATAGCGGCGTCCTTAGCTACGGAGGTCTTGTAGGGCGTGACCCGTCGTCTCCGAATTTTTTGGTGGCCTTGCCCGTTGGAGAAGTCGCACAGCGCTGCCGCACTCTGAACGGCAACTGTGTACTGATTCCAGATGCTGCAGCTCAGAAGCTAGGCAACCTAGATTCGAACTTTGTGCACGCCATTGGCGACTGGGACTATGG
>NZ_JBGCUM010000102.1:0-8089 GCF_054177665.1 Roseateles sp. P5_E8
CGCGGCTACCGCCATCAGCACCGCCAGCACGGCGGCCGCGATGCCTAACCGCAGCGGGTCCCACAGGCGCCGCCCGGCAATCTGCGACGGGATGCCCCGCCCGCACAGCACGCGCGTGCGGGCGCTGCCAACGTCGACGCCGGCGCTCATCAGATACAGCTCGAAAGGCCAGCCGCCGTGGGCAGTGGCCTTTTTCTCGTCGATGACGATGACGCGCCAGGGCCGCGAGTCCGGCGCTGCGGGCGGCTCGGCATAGCCATGCGCCAGCGCAAAGCGTTCGATCTGTCGCACGCTCAGGCCGGGCAGGAATTTCTCGTTGAAGGCCCGCCACTGCTGGCGCCGATGCAAGGTGGGCAGCCGGGCAAGCCCCTTCAGCCGCTGCAGCCAGACGGCCCAGCGCGACGCGGGCGGCGTGCCGACCAGTTCGTCGAAGGCGCTGACGGCATCGGTCAGGACCGGCTCGACGAAGCCGCCGGCCTGCGCGGACGCGCGCACGAAGGGCAGGGCCACCACGCCGATGGTGTGCACATCCCCCACGCCGATGCGGCGTGCGAGGGGGTGGCGGTTGTGCCAGTCAACGATCTGTTCGGCCAGGCGCTCCATGACTCATGAATCATCGCCCAGCGTCATGCTGGGCGGCGCCTCGAACAGCGAGGAGAAGTCAGCCTAGTTGCTTCAGCAGCCAGACGTTGATGGCCGCTATCTCCTCCGCGCAGACCGAGTGCGGCATCGGGTAGTCGTGCCACTCGACCTCGTGGCCCATCCCCCGCAACGCATCGCGGCTGGCAGCGCCGCGGGCGAGGGGCACGACGGGGTCGTGCGTGCCGTGGGCCAGGAAGATGGGCAGGTCGGCGTTTGCCGCCGAGCGCTCGGCGGCGGCCAGCGAGGCCAGCGGCAGATAACCCGACATCCCCACGGCGCCGCCCAGGCGCTCGGGGTAGCGCAGCGCGGTCATCAGCGTCATCGCGCAGCCCTGCGAGAAGCCCATCACCACGATGCGCTCCGCCGGCACGCCGCGCTCGCGTTCGCGGTCAATCAGCTCGGCGATCTGCTGGTTCGACTCGCGCAAGCCGCCTTCGTCCTCCTCGCGCACGAGGTCGGTCACCCGGATGTCGTACCAGGCGCGCATCACGTAGCCGTTGTTGATCGTCACCGGCCGCTGCGGCGCATGCGGGAACACGTAGCGGATGGGGCCGAGGCTCGCCAGGTCCAGCTCGCCGCAGATGGAGACGAAGTCATAGCCGTCGGCGCCCAGGCCGTGCAGCACGATCAGCGTCGTGCGTGGGTTGGGGCCGGTTTCAATCTCGTGGGTTTCAAGCATGGGTTGGGGTCCAGTTTGCGATGTGGAGTTCAAAGGGTTGGTCGCCGTGGGCGTCCGGGTCTTCGCCGGTGGGCCGCCAGCCGGCGCGGCGGTAGAAGGCCGCGGCGCGCGAGTCGGGTTCGGTACCCAGGTCGAGTCGTTGGTGGCCCTGGGCGAACAGCCAGTCCACCATCACGTCGTGCAACTGGCGGCCGTAGCCCCGGCCGTGCAGCGGCGGGTCCACGAACATTGCCCAGATGTGGCCATCGCGGGCGTCGCCTATGGCAAAGCCGGCAATCCTCAGGTTTGGGGCGGGTTCGAGCTCGATGACCCAGCCGCGGCCGTAGGTTTCCAGGTAGATGTGCAGCTCGGCGTCCAGGATGCGGCCCGGCGTCAGCGTGTTCTCGGTGACCGCGTAGCGCACGCGCCAGATCTCGGCGGTGTCGTCGCGGGTGGCCTGTCGGAGTCGTGACATGCCGTCATTGTCGCGACAGTCTGCGGCGCCTCGGCCGGCCATGATGCCGGCCATGGGAAGCCTCTACCTCGTCCGCCACGGTCAAGCCAGCTTTGGCGCCGCCGACTACGACCAGCTCAGCGCCAGGGGCCACGAGCAATGCCGCCACCTCGGTGCCTACTGGCGCGAGCGCGGCCAGCGCTTTGACGCCGTCTTCACCGGCACGTTGAAGCGGCATGCGCAGTCGCTGGCGGGCATCGTCGAAGGCTATGGCGAGGCCCTGCCCGCCGTGGCGCTGCCGGGCCTGAATGAGTACGACAGCGATGCCGTCGTGCGCGCCATCCACCCCGGGCCGATTGGCGTGCCGACCGACCCCGAGGCCGTCAAGCACCACTTCCGCCTGCTGCGCCAGGGCCTGCTGGCCTGGATGCGCGGCGAGACGGCGCCGGTGGGCATGCCGCTTCACGCGGACTTTGCCGCCGGCGTGGCCGACGCGCTGGCGCGCGTGCTGGCCTTGGGCGTGGGCAAGCAGGTGCTCATCGTCTCCAGCGGCGGGCCCATCGCCACCGCCGTGGCCCAGGTGCTGGCCTGCCCGCCCGAGACGTTTGTGGAGCTGAACCTGCGCATCCGCAACTCGGCGGTGACCGAGTTCGCGTTCAACCCGAAGCGGCATCACCTCGTCACGTTCAACGCGCTGCCGCATCTGGACACGGCGCAGACGCGCGGGCATGTGACGCACGCCTGAGTTCATGCTGGCCCGTTCGGGCCACCGCAGCCGGCGCCGCGCTGGCTCCTCTGGGCGAAGCGGTACAGCGAACCGATCAGCAACATCACGGCACCTCAACCACTGCCGGATGCCTGCCATGCCCGCCCTTCGTCTTTCCGCCTTCACGACCCTGCTCGCCCTCGCCGCCGCGCTGGCGCAACCCGTCCAGGCCGCGAGCTACAACTTCAACCAGACCGGCTATGCCGACGGTGCCACCCTCAGCGGCCATTTCGCCGGCAGCGACCTCGACGGCGACGGCTGGCTTTATGGCTACGAGCTGACCGAGTTCGAGCTGCACTGGTCCGGCAACCGCGCCGTGCAGTCCTTCAGCCTTGGCTTCAACGAGCGTGCGGGCCTGGAATATGAGCTGGGTAGCGGCTCGCTCGCGCACATGGCGGCGTTCAGCCAGAACGACGAAGGCGTGCGCTTCTTCAGCTTCGACAGCAACGGCTGGCCGACCTACATGATCCCGGGCGTCGTCACCGATGAGCGCCTGGGCCTGGTGTCCATGAGCTGGGAGGTTATGCAGCTCACCGCCGCCGTGCCCGAGCCGCAGAGCATGGCGCTGCTGCTGGCGGGGCTGGGCGCGATCGGGCTGTGGAGCCAGCGCCGGCGCGCTCACTGACAATGCGCGGCTATGGTCGCGCCGCTGTTCACCTCTCTCATCACCCCGCCGCCGGCCGCCACGGCGCCGGCTTCCGAACGCTTCCTGCACCTCGTCCGCCTGGCGCTGGCCGGCGGCCAGTTCGGAAAGCTGCTGCTGTCAGGTCCCGTAGGTGATGAGGAGAACGTCGAGCGCTTGACCGTGCGCCTCGTCGAGCTGCGCGGCGAGCCGTCCTTGAGCTTCCTGTGGCGGCACCGCACCAAGGACGTGACCAAGAACCACGCGCCCGAGGCCGGCGTCGCCGAGATCGCGACGCTGCTTGGCGCGCGGTTTCGCAATGCCCACCTGCACACCTCAACAGAGGAAGTGCAGTTCGCCGTCAGCCGCAAGGGCCGCGAGACCTTGCGCGTCACTCGCGTCGAAGGCGCTGCTGAAACGCCCGCACCCGCCGCCCACGACAAGGCCAAGCAGCGCCCGCTGGACATGGCCCACCCGGTCTGGTCGGCGCTGGGCCTGACCCATCTTGTGAAGGGCGAGCCGGCCCTGGTGCCGGCCATGGCGCGCAAGTGGAAGCAGATCAACCGCTTCGTCGAGATCCTGTCCTCCGCCGTCGACGAGGCCGAGCTGCAAGGCCCTGTGCGGGTGGCGGACTTCGGCTCCGGCAAGGGCTACCTGACCTTTGCCGTGCACGACTGGCTGCAGTCCCACGGCCTCAACCCCCGCGTGACCGGCATCGAGCTGCGCAGCGACATGGTGAAGCTGTGCACGGGCATCGTCGAAGGGGAGGGCCTGGCCGGCCTGCGTTTTGACGAGGGCGACGTGCGCACCCAGGCCGTGCAGCCGCTGGACGTGATGATCGCGCTGCATGCCTGCGACATCGCGACCGACCACGCGCTGCACGTCGGCCTGCAGTCCGGCGCCCGCGTCATCATGAGTTCGCCGTGCTGCCACAAGGAACTGCGCCCGCAGATGACGATGCCGGCCGTGCTGCGGCCCATGCTGCAACACGGCATCCACCTCGGCCAGGAGGCCGAGATGGTGACCGACTCGCTGCGCGCCCTGTTGCTGGAGAGCCAGGGCTACCGCACCCAGGTGTTCGAATTTATCGCGCTGGAGCACACCAGCAAGAACAAGATGATCCTGGCCGTGAAGGCACAAGGCCTCGCCGCCGAGGCCCTGGCCGCGCGCCGGCCCGAGCTGCTGGCACAGATCGCCGAGATCAAGCGGTTTTACGGGCTGCGCGAGCAGCGGCTGGAGCTGTTGCTGGCGGAGCGCTGAACGAGCCTTTTACAAGGCATGAGTTCACTGACAGACTGCCTCGACGCATCATCGTGACCCCAACCGCGCGGTAGGCGATGTGCCCCTCGTGGAGTCCTTGAGGTCGACTTGGGAGAGGTGTCCTTGGGAAACCAACCGCACTGGCTGTCTGGCGGCGTGCCGGCCGATCAGCTGCATGTCCTGATCATTGACGAAGGCGAGCTGTCGCGCTCGGTGCTGAGCCGCATCCTGCGCGAGCTGGGTGTCCGGCATCAGCATTTGCAGATGGCGCGTCGCCCTGAGGAAGCGCGTCGCCTGATCAAAAACGCGTCGCAACCCTATGACGTGATCGTCAGCGACATGATTTTTCGCCAGCAGGGTCCGCACGACATGACGGGCCAGGACCTGCTGGACGAGCTGCGCCAGGCCAAGGGCCTGCCCATGCAGACAGCCTTCATCATGGTGACCGGGGAGGCCCGCTATCAGCATGTGGCCGACGCCCTGGAAGGCGCGCTCGACGACTATCTGCTCAAGCCCTTCACCGCCCGCCAGTTCGAAGAGCGGTTGCAGGTGGTGCTGGAGCGCAAGCAGGCCTTCAAGCAGGTGTTCCAGGCCATCGAAGCCGGCGACTATGTGAACGCGGCCCAGCTGTGCGAAGCGATGTTCCGTGACAGTCCGACCTACAAGGTCTATGCCGCGCGGATCGGCTCCGAGCTCTACCTGCGCCTGGGCCAGCTCGACGCGGCGCGCCGCATGTTCGAGGCGCTGCTGGCCTACAAGGCCGTGCCCTGGGCCCGGCTGGGCCTGGCCAAGATCGATCTGGGCGGCGCCGACACCGAGAAGGCCTGCCGCGCCCTCGAGACCCTGCTGGCCGAGAACCCGGCCTATGCCGACGCCTACGACGTCTACGGCCGTGCGCTGCTGGAGGAGATGAAGGTAGAAGCGGCCGTCGATGTGCTCGCCAAGGCGGTGCAGATCACGCCCGGCAACGTCTCGCGCCTGCAAAAGCTCGGCTCGTTGCAGCTCTACCTCGGCTACAGCGGCGAGGCAGCCAAGCATCTCGGTGCGGCGCTGGCCATAGGCGCGAACTCGCGCACGCTGGACTACCAGGGTGTCGTTGCGCTGGCCATCGCGAGCCTGGACCYGGCCAACATCGAGGGCTGCGACCGGGCACACAAATGCCTGCAGGCCGCCCTGGCCCATCACCCCGACAGCTACCGCGTTCGCATGCTGACGCTGGCCTGCGACGTGGCGCTGCAACTGGCGCTGCGGCGTGCCGCGCCGGCGCTGGCGGGCCTGCGCCAGCTGGCCGCGCAGATCGACCAACCCGATTTCACCTACGAGATGGCCGGCAACCTGATCCTGCTGCTGGTGCGCTGCGCCGGCCAGCAGCCGATTCCGGAAGCGATGACATGGGCCACGCAATTGGCGCGGCGCTTTTGCGTATCGCGCCCGCGCACCCGCCTGCTGGAACTGGCCGCCTCGGCCATGCCTGCGATCGAGATCCTGGTGCGCGACACCGCCCTCGACATCAACGCGCAGGCGAACGAGGCGATGTCGCACCTGGTCGGCAAGCAGCACCAACGCACGCTGGAAGCGTTGGCCGAACTGGCCCAGCGCAGCCGCAATGCGCGCATCATCAATATGGCCCGCGCCACGCTGAACCATCATGGCCAGCACCTGACGCCCGACGCCTTGCTCAGACTGCGCCAGACGATAGATCCCCTGTACGCCAGCTACACCGATGCTGGCCGCCGTCTGCTGGAGCGAAAGGGCTGATCCAGCGGCCCATCGCGTTGCTGGCGGTGGACTGAATCCCGCCCTAGTCCGGCTTGCCGAACAGCGATTGCAGCAGGGCCTCAGCTTTCAGCAGGCCGTCCTCCGTGAACATCACGGACTTCGCCTTGCCCACCGGGTCGCTGATCAGCCCTTTCTCGTGCAGCCGCGCCATTGCGCCCCAGTCGATCCTAGATCCGGCCGTTGACCGCTTGCCACTCAGGAAAGTCTTCGTGCATCAACACCTTGGGCGTTTCGCGACGTTCACCACTTCGATGATCACCGCTGCACGCCAGCTGGTCTGGCGCTTCGGGCCGCTGGCCGCGTTGCTTCTCCTTGTGGGCAGGGGCCCACTGCGTCGTCGCGCCTTGCCAGCGACCCGCCTCGCCCGCCCCTCGGTCGCGCCCAACGGCCAGATCTAGGATGCCTTCCCGGCACGCTGGCCGCCGTGCAGGCCCAGCAACAGCAAGGCCAGCACGACATCGTCTATCCGTTCGGTGTCCAGGTTTATGAAGCCTCCGGTCGTGCCATGGTCAGCGCATCCAGTGGCGAGCGCACCGCGCCGCCACCCAGCTTGAGCACATGGGTGTAGATCATCGTGGTGGCCACGTCGGAGTGGCCCAGAAGTTCCTGCACGGTACGGATGTCGCTGCCGGCTTGCAGCAAATGTGTCGCGAAGCAGTGGCGCAGCGTGTGGGGCGTGGCGTGTTTGTCTATGCCGGCGGCCTGGACGGCGCGTTTGAATGCACGCTGAAACGTCTGGTCGTACAGGTGGTGGCGGCACACTACGCCGCTGCGTGGGTCGGTTGAATGGTGGTCTTGCGGGAACAACCAGAACCAGGGCCAGCTCGCGCCCATGCGCGGGTACTTGCGGTCCAGCGCGTGCGGCATCTCCACGCCCGCCGCGCCGGCCTCGACGTCACCGGCCCATATCAAGCGCGCGTGCGCCAACTGCGCACGCAGGGCGGGGGTCAGAGACTGCGGCAGCATCACCACTCGGTCCTTGGCGCCTTTGCCTTCGCGCACGATCAGCGCGCGCTGACCGAAGTCCACGTCCTTGACGCGCAGCTGCAGAGCCTCGGCAATGCGCAGGCCCGTGCCGTAGAGCAATTGCGCCAGCAGCAGGTGCTCGCCCTGCATGCCCAGCAATACGCGGCCCACCTCCTCGACGCTCAACACCACCGGCAAGCGGCGGTGGCGCTGCGGGTGCCCAATCTCCTTCAGCCAAGGCAGGTCATGCTGGAGCACCTTGGAGTAGAAGAACAGCAGGGCCGACAGGGCCTGGCTGTGCGTTGACGGTGCCACCGAGCGGGCATTCGCCAGATGCATCAGGAAGGCCTCCACCTCGGGCCCACCCAGCTCCGCTGGATGTCGTCGCCCATGAAAGCGGATGAAGGCCTTCACCCAATAGGCATAGGCCTCTTCGGTACGCAGGCTGTAGTGCAGGAGGCGGCAGCGCTCGCGCAACTGATCGAGCACGCGGGCGGACTGCAGGGGCGGCAAATCGCTCGCCGACGGCCGGGGCCGCAGGTTTCCCCGAGGTGGCAAGCTCGGCAACTGGACTGGCATCATGAGCCCTCCAGCGGCACCGCTTCCGTCCGAAGAGAACTTGTAACGACGCGCCGCTTTTGCCGGAAATTTAGTACTGTATATGCATACAGTCAATGGGAAAAAATTGCCGATGAATCAAGTGCTTGAGTCCGCCAGTCGCCGCCGATCTAGGGCGCAGCTTGCCTGCCTAAGCAGCATTAGCTGTCTCCCGAGAACACGTTCCCTTGATCTACTGCTCGCAAACCTAGCAGGATAGCGAAAAACTGTATGTTTATACAGCATCGAAAAACTGCTAGCTTGCGCTGCGTAGCAGGCGCGCTCGCCCAAGCGAGCTTGGTGCGGACGAGCCTGCAACGCAGCGTGAACGTATCAGCCTTACCG
>NZ_JBGCUM010000103.1:0-8044 GCF_054177665.1 Roseateles sp. P5_E8
CCGTTGACCCGGATCGTTTCGCCAGTAAGGTAATCGGCCTTGGCCGATGCAAGAAAACTCACAGCGCCTGCGACGTCTTCCGGCTTGGCAAGCCGGCGCAAGGGCGCTCGGGCGGCCACAAGCAGCCGTGTCTTTTCGGATACATCGGCGATCAGTTCCGTATCTGTCATGCCCGGGGACACCATATTTACGGTTACTCCTTTGGGTGCCAGATCCACCGCCAGTGCTTTTGAAAAACMATTCAATGCAGCTTTGGCAGTAACGTAATGCAGCAAACCCGCAGGCGGCGTTTCAATCATCTGCGACGTTACATTAATTATTTTCCCGTACCTCGAGGCCTCAAACGACGGTAGCGCAGCCTTCACGATATTCAACAGGCCTCGAATATCGGCATCGAGGTGCAACTGCATATCACTCCACTCCAACGCCGCAAGAGCGATGACCGGCGTCTTTGGAGTGACACAATTGACAATCACGGTGATTCTTCCCAGCTTTCGCGACACCTGCTCCACCAACTCAGTCGTTTGAGTCGAATCAATGATGTTTGCGCTGAATTTTATGCATCGAATGCCAAGACCTTGAAGATTTTGCTGTAGCCGTTGTGCGGCGTCTTGGTTTCGATGATAGTGGATCGCGATATCGAAACCGTCCTCAGCCAGTTGTCGACAAACTGCCTGACCTATTCCGCCACTCGCGCCCACAACCAAAGCAATCTTCCGACGCTCTGGCTGCAAAGCAGTGATGACTGGGGCCTCAGGCTCTACGATTTTCACCTTCGCGAGACCGGTCGTCACCAACTGCTTGTGTTGGTTAAATATCTCCGTCYTTAATTCAATAACATTATTTCGATCATGCTTTTTCACCACTTCAGCACGTACAAATATCGTGTCACCGATACGAACCGGCAACACAAATTCCAGACTCTGCGAAAACCATAGGGCTCCGTCGCCTGGGAGCTTGGTACCGATAACCGTCGAAATGAATGACGCGCCGAGCATGCCGTGGGCGACCGGCTTCTTGAACACCGTGGTTTCAGCAAAGCCGGCGTCGATGTGAAGACGATTGTCGTCACCCGTCAATTGCACGAAGTGGTCGATATCCTGCTGCGTGATCGTATGCGAAAGCTCGGCCTTATCACCTACCGCGATGGACGCATATTTACTCATGACTGCGGCGCGCTTTCAGGTGGATTTACGTTGACCAAAACTCTGCTCGGCGTATGATTGCATAATCCAGGCTCACTTAGCAAGAGACGGTATGGCACTGAAAATAGACCGCTACAAGGCGCTGATCAGCGGCACTGAACCAAGAATTCTCGACGGCCTGGTGCGGGGGCTGTTGATTCATTATTTTTTCCATCTTTCCGACAAACATATCGTAGACGTCAGCACATCCGCGCCAAGCGAAAAAAAGACAGTCAATCTCCAGACACCGACGCTGTTCAAAGGCCAGGGGCGCATCAAGCTGGCCTCGACCACCCTGTTTGGCTGGACCGCCTCGCCCGGCAGTTACGGCTGCACGACGATCGATGCGCGCACGCCTGAAGCGGTGATCGAACTTGGCGAACACACCATCCTGAACAACGGCTCGACCTTGATTGCCGAGGGGGCGGGCATTCGCATCGGGGCGCGTTGCCAGATCGGTGGCGAGGCCTTCATCATGGACAGCAATTTTCATGAAATGGAGATGGGCAAGCGGCATATGGCGGATGGCAGCACCAAGCAAGTGGTCATTGGCGACGATGTCTTTATCGGTGCGCGCGTCACCATCTGCAAAGGCAGCCAGATTGGCGACGGCAGCGTGATTTCAACCGGCTCGGTGGTGCTGGGTCTGGTGGTGCCGTCCATGTCCATCGTGGCGGGCAATCCGGCGCGGGTGATGGGCAGAGTCCCTAGCCCCTCACCCGACCTCGCCTCGCCGAACGCAAGCGCGCCCGGTCCGTCCGCCTAGGGGACGGCGAACCTTGCGGCATCTGACTGCGAGTACATCGCCCGAACGGGCCGGCTCAGAGCGGCCCGGCGCTCGGCCCGCAATACCAAGGCCCTCAGGACATGTCAGCCAACCGCAGCGTCTGCGAGTCGATCGGGTCGTCGACGGCCGCCACGATGCGCTGCGGTTCGTCGATGTGCGCCATCAGGGTCAAGCCGCGCGAATCCATCGGCGCGGGGTGCGTGTAGCGGATCTGCGAGACGGGCTGGGCTTCCAGCATGGCTGAGTTGCACAGGCCGACGTACTCCCACGACGCCTGGCGCATCTTCGAGGTCCACAGGTCCGACTCCTGGCCGTCCGTGTCATCGACAGCACGGCAGACGACGGACATGTAGCCGCTGGCCAGGCCCGGCACATAGTTGTTCATGTTCACGTCCGTGTGCGGGCAGAACAGGAAGTCGATGGGCACGAGCTTGAAGGTGCGCAGCAGGTGCTCCAGCATCGGCACCGAGTGGTACCAGAAGGTGTTCAGTTCGCGTTGCAACCCGCCCTGGTGGTTGTAGGTCAGCGTGTGGTCGCCGCGCTTGATGACGTTGGTGGAGACGACCATCAGGCCGTTCTTCTTCAGCAGCGGCCGCACGCCCGCCAGCACGTGCAGCGGTGAGAACACGTGGTACAGCACGCCGGAGAGGTTGATGAAGTCGAAGCCGCCGTGGGCAGCGAGCTTCTGGCTCAGTTCGTAGATCAGGCCGATCTGCTGGAAGTCGAAATCGACGTCATAGGCCTGCTTGAGGACGTTCATCTTCTTCAAGCAGTGCGGCACGGCGTCGGTCGCCAGCACCGTGCGCGCGCCCTTGCGCTTCATCAGCGCAGGAATCAGACCCTCCATGCTGCCGATGTCCAGGCAGTCCATGCCGTTCAGGTCGCAGCGGCGCATCATCATGCGCGGCAGCATGGGCGTGCGGGGCGTGTCGGCGCCCTTGGCGACGATGCCGGGCGCCAGCTCGACGCTGTAGTACCACCAATCATTCAGCACGGACGCGAGCAGTTCTTCGGAAATCATGGGTGTTCCCTTGGTGAGATGGTGTTTTTAACGCAGCGGCGTCGACACGCCGCGGCCCATGCTCCAGATCAGCGACACGACCTGTTGGGCATCGAACATCGCGTTGACGTGCGCGACGCGCATGGAGTAGTAGTCGCCCTCGGCGGCCATCACGTCGAACAGCGAGCGGCGGCCGAGCTGCTGCCACTGCTGCAGCGTAGAGGCGCGCACGCGGTCGCTGTTGCGCAGGATCTCGACGATGCGGCGGGCGCGGTCCAGCGTGGACGTGCCGACCTCGTGCATCTCCAGCAGCCGGTAGCGCTTGGCCTCGATGGCCTCGTCGCGCTGCAGCACGGTCGCGCGGTAGCGCTGCACGGCGGCGTTGGCCTGGGCCTGGGCGCCGGGCTGCAGGATGGGGATGGTGACGGACACGCCCGCGCCGATGTCGGTGGAACGGTCGTTGGGCGACGGGCCACCCGCGCGCAGCAGCGCGCTGGCACTGCCGGTCAGGTTGACGGTGGGCTTCTGGCCGGCAATGACGGATTCGGCGAAGTTGCGCTGCGAGCGCGCCTGCGCCTCGGCCTGCGCCACGTCGGCGCCGAGCAGGATGTCGGACTGCATCTGCTGCAGGTCGGGCACCACCGACAGCGCGGCCATCATGCCGATGCTCACGGGCAAGGGCTCGCCAACGAGGCGCTTCATGCGCACCTCGGTCTGGCGCAGGGCCGACATGGTCTGCTCCAGCGACAGGTCGGCCTGCTGCAAGCTCTTCTGCGCCTGCACCCACTCGCTGGCGCGGCCACGGTCGGCCTTGGTGATGATCTCCAGCGCATCGACCAGGCAGGCCATCTTGCGCACGTACTGCGTGTAGACCTGGCCTTGCAGCACGTAGCGGCTGCGGTCCAGCGCCAGGCTGACGACACTGAGCGACAACTGCTCCTCGGCGCTGCGCTGGCCTTGGGCTGCGACCTCGGCCAGCTCCTTGCGCCAGGCGGTCAACTTTTCCACGCGACCGAAGTCCCACAGCGGCATGCCGGCACTCAGCGTGGCGCCAAGCTGGCCATGGCGTGTGGAGTTGACCCCGTTCACACCCTGGTTAAAGCCGTTGCCACTGATGCTCAGCGTGGCCGTCGGCAGGCCCAGCGCGCGAGTCTCCTCCACGTCCGAACGGGCCGCCTCGGCCATCAGGCGCGCGGCGCCCAGCGACTTGCTGCGCTGCAGGGTCGTGTCGATGAGGGACTGCAACGCGGCCCTCGGGTCGCCGTTGCTGGTCTCAAGCGCGTTCATGTCGCGGCCCAGGCGAGACAGGCCGGCGTCTTCCTCGTTGCAGCGGCCCTGGCTAGCCGCCGCTTCGGCCACGGGGGCGGGCGGCGGTGCGACAGGCTTGGACGGGCGCGTCTGCGCCGCAGCGAAGGAGCCGAACGTGGCAAAACCGAAGGCGAGGAGGAGGCGGAAGGGGTACAGCATGGCCCCATCACTAGACCATCCAGCCCCTCATTCCAAAGCCCGGAAAAAGGCCCCGAGCGGGGCCTTGTCAGCGCGTTATCTCAGCGCTCCCGCAGCGCTTCCTGCGACTTCATCATCGGCCGCAGCAGATAGCTCAGCACTGAGCGCTCGCCGGTCTTGATCTCGACCTGCGCGGTCATGCCCGGGATGACGGGCAGCTTGCCGCCCTTGTACTTGAGGTTGTTGCGGTCGGCGGTGACGATGACGCGGTAGTTGCCTTCGCCGGTCTTGTCGTTCTCGGCGGTGACGGCGTCCGGGCTGATGTAGGTGACCTTGCCTTCCAGGCCGCCGTAGGTGTTGAAGTCATAGCCGGCCAGCTTGACCTCGGCCGTCTGGCCCAGGCGGATGAAGCCGATATCGCGGGGCTTGATGCGGGCCTGCACCAGCACCTGCGGGCCGATGGGCGCGATCTCCAGGATGGGCACGCCGCTGCCGACGACGCCGCCGGTGGTGCTGATCTTGACGGACTTGACGACGCCGTGCACCGGCGACTTCAGCACCGTGCGCGTCATCGCGTCCTGGCGCACCACCATCTGCTCGTCAAGCTGCGCCAGTTCGCTCTGCACGCGGACCAGGTCCTGGCTGGCCTCCTGGCGGTAGCGAGACATCCGTTCGGTGCGCTGCTGCTGAATCTCGTTGACCTGCCGGTTCAAGCGCATGACTTCCACGTCGCTCATCAGGCCGCTCCTGGACATGTCCTGCGCGAGCTTGAGCTCCTTGGAGATCATCCCGAGACTGCGGTTGATGGCGGAGACAGCCTCGTCCAGCAGGCGCTTGCGCGCTTCGAAAGATTCCGCCTCGGCCTGGGCATTGCGGCTCTTCACGTCCACGTCGGCCGGCCAGCGGATGGCGCCGCTGCCAGTGGATTCGGCGGTCAGCCGTGCAGCCGCAGCCTTCAGCGCCTGCACCTTGACCTGGCCTTCGGCCTGCTGGGCTTCAACGCGGGTCGGGTCCAGGTAGACCAGGTCCTCCCCGGCCTGCACTTCCTGACCTTCGCGCACCTTCAGCTCGCGCAGGATGCCGGCATCCAGGCTGGCGATGACCTGCTCGCGCCCGTCCGGCACGATGCGACCGTCGCTGCGGGTGATCTCGTCAACGTGGGCCAGCGCCGACCAGGTGATGCCTACCGTCACCACGACGCACAGCAGGTACAGCGCCCACGTCGTGCGCGGCAGCGGCTCGTCGATCTGGGCGGCGTGGATGGCGCTGACGAACAGGCCTTCTTCCTTGGTCAGGGCCTTCGTGCTCATACGCTCGCAGAACGCTGCACCGGCTGGGCCGACGGATGCATGTGCACGCCCTCGCTCGGCGCTGCGGCCGGGCGCACGCCGGACAGCGCCGCCAGCACCTGGTCGCGCGGGCCGTCCATGACGATGCGGCCACCGTCGACGACGGCGATGCGCTGCACCAGCTCCAGCACGGCCGGGCGGTGGGTCACGACGACCAGCGTCGCGGTGCCCGCCGCATCACGCAGCTGGCGCAAAAAGGCCATCTCGCTCTGCGCGTCCATCGAGCTGGTGGGTTCATCCATCAGCAGGATCTGAGGCTTGGTGACCAGGGCGCGGGCAAGCGCCACGAGCTGGCGCTGGCCGCCGGACAGCAACTGGCCCATTTCACCGACCGGCAGGTCCCAACCCATCGGATGGGCGGCGACGACGCGGTCCAGGCCGGTCAGCTTGGCCACCTCGACGAGGCGACCGGCGTCCAGGTGGGCACGGCCCATCAGCACGTTGTCGCGCAGCGTGCCCAGGAAGAGACGCGGCTCCTGGCTGACGAAGCCGACGCGGGCGCGGTACTCGGCCGGGTCGACCTGGCGCAGGTCGATGCCGTCGACCTCGACCATGCCTTCGGTCGGCTGGTACAGCCCGCCCAGCATGCGCAGGATGGTGGACTTGCCGCTGCCGATGCGGCCCAGGATGGCGACTCGCTCGCCGGCCTCCATGCGCATGGTGGCGTTGCGCAGCACCTTGGGCGCGGTGCCTTCGGCCGACGCGGCGGATGCGGCTGGACCTTGGCTATGGCCCGTGGGCGCCACCGGGTAGGAGAAGCCCACGTCATGAAGACCGACCTTGCCCGTCACCGTGCCCAGCGGCACGTAGTTGCGCGTGCTGTCGCGCTCGACCGGCGCGTCCATCATCTGGTTCAGCGACAGCATGGCCGCACGGGCGCCCTGGTAGCGGGTGGCCAGGCTCACCAGGCTGCCCAGCGGCGCGACGGCGCGGCTGGCGAACATCACCGAGCCGATCAGCGCGCCCGAGCTGATCTGGCCGTCGTGGATGAGATAGACGCCCCAAACCAGCAGCACGAGGTTGACCGCCTGCTGCAGCGTGCTGGAGAGGTTCATGCTCCAGCTGGACAGCGCGCGCGACGTGAGCGCCGTTTCGGCCACCACGGCCGTGGCGTGCTCGTAGCGGCGCAGGAAGCGGCCTTCCGCGCCCGAGGTCTTCAGGTCTTCCAGGCCTTCGAGGGACTCGACCAGCATGCCGTGCATGTCCGCCGTCTCCTGCATGTTGGTGCGCATGGCGCGGCGCATGGCGCCCTGCATGGCCCAGGACACGCCCATGATGATCGGCACCGCCAGCACCAGCACCCAGCCCAGCGGACCGCCGATGACGAAGGTCATGCCGATGAAGATGACCAGGAACGGCAGGTCCGACAGCGCCGACAGCGTCGCGCCGGTGAAGAACTCGCGCACCATCTCCACCTGACCCAGGTAGTGGGCATAGGAGCCGGCCGAGGCGGGCTTGTGCTCCATGCGCACGCCCAGCGTCTGGCGGTAGAGCTTGGCGCCGATGATGAGGTCGGCCTTGCGGCCGGCCAGATCGATGAGGTGGGAGCGCAGCTGGCGCGCGAACAGGTCGAACAGCAGCGCCACGGCGGCGCCCACGGCCAGCGTCCACAGCGTGACCATGGCCTGGTGGGGGATGACCTTGTCGTAGATGACMGACGTGACGAGGCCCGACACCAGCATCAGCACGTTGGACAGCAGCGCCGCCAGCATCGAGGCGCGGTAATAGGGCACGAAACGTTTCAGCGTGCCCCACAGCCAGTGCGCAGCCAGGCCGCGGTCGCCCAGCTTGAGCATGGGCGACTCGACGCGCGCCGAGTGCGCCGACTCCAGCGGCGACACGGCCAGCATGAAGCCGCTGTATTCGGGCTCCAGTTCGGCGGTCGTGGCCGGCACTGCAGCGGCCTCGGGGCCGGGGAAGACGACCTCGTAGCGGCAGGCACCGGCGCTCACCGCGGCCGGGTCATCCAGGCGACGCACCAGCACGCAGGCGTCGCCGCCATTGAGCAGCAGCACGGCCGGCAGCAGCAGCGCGTTGATGTCGTCGATGGATTTGCGCAGCAGGCCGGCGTTGTAGCCCGCCTCGCGCATGACGCGGATGGCGCCGTCCGGCGTCAGCACGCCGTCCACAGGTGCCCCGGCGCGTAGCGACTCTGGGGAGCGCGGCTTGCCGTGGTGGCGCGTCAGCCAGGCCAGGGCCTGCAGCAGCGGGTCGCCGGCGGGCTGGCTGGCCAGGTCGGCCAGCGGGTCCGGCGGCGGCGGCGGCTCGCCGTTGGCAG
>NZ_JBGCUM010000104.1:0-7369 GCF_054177665.1 Roseateles sp. P5_E8
GAGCAGTAAGCGCGCTAGTTCAGGATTAAGTACGTTGGCCTGATTGGTATGTTTGGCAGTACCACCTACCACACCACCGAAGATAAGTTCAACATCCTCCGCACGATATCGCGTTCGCTCGTCTCGTGCGTGAGCTGCGACCAGGGTGACAGTACCGACTTGCGGCGCACCCGCTAGTGAAAAGACCGACTCCACGTTTCTCCCGTCCTAGTCTCAAGACTCTTCATGTGTGGCGTGATTGCATCACGGACGCTTACATGAGGAGCATAAGACGAACCCGTAGGGCCTGATGGGATCGCGGAGGCTTCACCGAGCAATCCAAACGGTCGTTGCACAGTCGTTAGAGGAAGGCGACAGGGTTAGAGAAAAGGCCCGCGTCTCACGAGGCGGGCCTTTCGGAAGATTCCTTAAAGGAATCAATCACTTATAGATGGTCGGGGCGGCGGGATTCGAACTCGCGACCCTCTGCTCCCAAAGCAGATGCGCTACCAGGCTGCGCTACGCCCCGATCAAGCCGATCATTCTAGCCCACCGGAACGAAGCGGCCGGTGCCGCTGATCAAAGCGGCCCGAACGGGCTCGCCGGGCTGCAGTTTTTGGATGGCCGCGACATAGCTTCGCATCTGCTCGATGTAGGCCGGCTCGCGCTCCGGCGTGGCGCCGAGTTTGTAGTCCAGCACCCACCAGCAACCGTCGTCCAGTTGCACGAGACGATCGATGCGGCGGTCTTCACCGGCGGCGTTGATGGCGACCTCGTTGGCGGCCCACCGTAGCCGTCTGGCGTCAAAGAAGGGACGGCAGTCCAGGCTTTGCAGGATGGCGTCGGCGGCGGTGGCCAGGCGGTCGCGCGCCGCAGCATCGAGGCCGAAGGCTTGACCGGAGGCGGCGACGAGCAAGGCCAGGGGCTGGGTTTGGCTCGCAGCGCTGGCCCATTCCAGAACGCGGTGCAAGGCCTCGCCCAGATTGGCCTGGGCAGCGTCATCGGCAGCACCGACCTTGGCGGGTGCAGGGGGCGCAATCCAGATCGGCAGCGGCATGTGCAAGGGCAGCGGCATGTCCAGCGCCACCTCGTCGCCGGGCTCCGCCAGCGCCAGCGGCTGGCCCAGCGGCGATAGCCGCGCCCACCAGCTCGCGTCACTCGCGCCACGCCGGGGCGGCGTGCGGCTGACGATCAACCGGCGCCGCGCACGCGTCATGGCCACGTAGAGCGCATTCAGCTCCTCGCGCTCGCGCAAAGCTTTCTCGTCGGCAACCAGCTCGGCCAGGGCCGGCGGCGGGCGACGCTCCGAGACGAGAAAGGCCAGGCGTGCCGGCGCGGGCGCGTCGACCGGCCAGTCACAGGCCAGCGACAGCGTCTCGGCGCGCGGCGGCGCGGCATCGGCGTCCAGCAGGATGACCACCTCGGCCTCCAGGCCCTTGGCGCCGTGCACGGTCAGCAACTGCACGGCGTTCTCGGACGGCGCGGGGGCGAGCTTGGGCGAACGGGCCTTCAACGCGCGGACGAAGCCATACAGCTCGGCAAAGCGCCCGCCGTCCAGCTCCAGCGCGGCCTGCAGCAGCGCGTTGACGGTGCGCAGCCTGTTTGCTGCCTCGGAAGGCGGCGCGGCGGCCAGCAGGCGCGGCAGCAAGTCGCCTTCGCTGACGATGCGGTCCAGCAGTTCGTGCGGCGTGCAGCGCGACGCGGCCTCGCGCCAGGCCAGCAGCAGCCTGCGGGCGCGGGCGAGTGCGGGGCTGGGGTCGGCCAGATCCGCCAAGGCATCCCACCAACTGCGCCGTTCACGCGGCGCGGTGCCCAGCCACGAGGCGGTGCCCGCGGCCTCGGCGAGCTGCAGTAGGTCGGCCTCATCGACACCAAACAGCGGGCTGCGCAGCGCCCGCGCCAGCGACAGCGCATGGCCCGGCGAGGCCAACGCGTCCARCAACGCGATGAGGTCTTGCGCATCCGGCAAGTCGGCCAGGCGGTTGTCCTCTGGCGCGACATGCGGAATGCCGGCGGCCAGCAGCGCCTCGGCCATCTGGCGCAGCGGCGCGCGCTTGCGGGCCAGCACGAAGACATCGCGCGGCCGCAGGCCCTCGTCCAGCAGCGCGCGGATGGCGCGGGCGACACGCTCGCACTCGGGCGCGCGGCGGGCGATCTCGGCCTCCACGCGCGGCTCGGTCAGGCTGGGGCGCCAGTGGTCGGGGTCTGTCTCGGCGGCGGCGTCAGCCGCCAGTGCCCCGTCCAGCGTGAACAGGCCGGCCGCCTCGTCAGCACCCTGCTCCGTCGTGTGCGACCTGAAGCCGGGCATCTGCCCCGCGAAGGCGGCGTTGACGGCGGCCAGCACCTCGGGCGCATTGCGGCGCGTGTGGTCGCAGGCCAGCGTCACGCCGGCCAGGCCGTCGCGCACGAACTCGCCCGCTGCGGCAAACACACGCGGCTCCGCTCGACGGAAGCGGTAGATGCTCTGCTTGGGGTCGCCGACGATGAAGACGGAGATCTGCCCGCCGCCCGCGCCGGCATAGGCACCCAGCCAGCCGTGCAGCGCTTGCCATTGCAGCGGACTGGTGTCCTGGAATTCGTCGATGAGCAGGTGGCGCACACGCGCATCCAGCTTCTGCTGCACCCAGCCGGCCAGCTCGGGCTTGGAGAGCAACGCCAGCGCGCCGCGCTCCAGGTCGTTCATGTCGACCAAGCCGCGCTCGCGCTTCAGCGCCTCGAACTCGGCGACCAGCACTTCCGACAGCTGCGCCATGCGGGCATGCTCGATGGACGCCTCGTGCTGAGCGATGTCGGCGGCGATGGCCTCCAGCGCGGCGCAGGCGGCGAGCTGCGCGGTCGAGTCGCCCAGGCCCTTCTTGGCCGTGCCGGTCTTGGTGAACAGCGCGGCCCACAGCGCGGGGAAAGCGGCTTCGTCGGCGAGTGCCAACCCTTGCTCGATCGCCGTGGCCGCCTTCTGTGGCGTCAGCTTGCTGCTGCTGCCGAGAACTACTGCCAGCGCGGCCAGCGCGGATCGCCACGAGGCCAGTGCCGCCAGCGGCTCGGCCACGTCGGGCAGGCTGGCCGCCAGCACGCCGGCGCGCACGGCCAGGCGCAGCTCGACGCGCTTGTTGAAGGCGGCCAGCAGCCACTCGCGCAGGTTGTGCCGACCGCGCGTTTCGGTCAGCGCCTGGAAGGCGGCGACCAGGCCGGCGTCGGCCAGCACACGGGCGTGGAAGCGGCGCCAGAGCGCCGGCATCAGCTCGGCTTCATCCTCGATGAGCTGAAGCTCGGCGGACAGGCCTTCGGCCTGCAGCACGGCCAGCGGCGCGGCGCGCAGCAGCTGCGAGAACCAGCCGTGGAAGGTGCGGATCTCGACCGCTCGGCCGCCACGCAACAACTCGTCCTGCAGAACAGCCAGGCGCGGTGCGGCGGCGCGGGCCTCGGCCTCGCTCATGCCACGCGCGACAAGTTCATTCACGCGCCTTGGCTCGCTGGCGCCGGCGAACTCGGCCAGCCACTCCAGCAGCCGCTCGCGCATCTCACCCGCCGCCTTGCGCGTGAAGGTGATGGCGACGATCTCCTGCGGCTGTGCACCCGCCAGCAGCGCGCGCAGGATGCGCGACACCAGCATCCAGGTCTTGCCCGCACCGGCGCAGGCCTCGACGACGGCGCTGCGGGCCGGGTCGCAGGCGAAGGCGTAGAAGCGCTCGCGGGGGACCAGCGCGCCATCGGCGTAGTAGGCGTAGCTCATGCGGCGCTCCAGTCATCGCGTCGGCACAGGCCGCGCGCTTCGCAGTGCTCGCAGGCGCTGCCTTCGCCCAGAGCCGCCAGCGGCTCGCCTTGCAGCATCAGCAGCAGGTCGGCTTGCAGGCCCTCGCGCAGCACTTCCGCCGTGGCGGCCACGTCGGGATGGTCCACGGTGACCACGCCACCCGGATCGTCCAGCGCCAGGTAGGCCGCACTCAGGTCGGGCGCCGCGTCCATCAGCAGCGCGTAGACGGCCATCTGCGTGTCCTCGAAGGGCTCGGCAACCTTGCTCTTCAGGCTGGCAACGCTGCCGGTCTTGTAGTCCAGCAGCACGCGCTGGCCCTCGGCCGTGGTGTCGATGCGGTCGATGCGGCCGCGCAGCACCAGTTCCGCCAGCGCGCCGTCAAAGGGCGTGCACTGGCGGTCCAGTTCGCCGTCGGCAAAGGTCAGGCCGTTGAGCTCTGCGCCGCCCAGCCACAGCACGTAGCGCGGCAGCAGGCGCTCGAAGCTGGCCTGCCAGGGCAGGAAGTCGGCCTCGTCGAGTCCACGGCTTTCGACCTCGGCAGCGGCGCGCAGCTGGGCCGTCACGTCGCCCGGCTGGCGCTCGGTGTGGAAGCGGTGCAGCACCGCATGCAGCCAGGTGCCGTAGTCGCGCTTCTCGACCTCGGCCTCCAGCTCATCGGCCTCGTTCAGGCCCAGCAGGTGGCGACTGAAGAACTGGTAGGGGCAGCGGCGCAGCGACTCGACGGCGCTGGCGCTCAAAGCGGCCGGCAGCAGCGACGCGGCGACGCTGGCCCGCACCACCGGCCGCGGCGCGATGGCCTGCGGCAGGCGCTCGTCCACCCAGGGCAGCAGTGGCGACTCGCGGCCGGCACGGCGGGCGGCGGCGGCCAGGCGCTCGATGAGCGGGCTGGCCGGCAGCGGCTCGGCGCCTGCACGCGTGCAGCGTAGCAGCGTCAGCACGGGCACACGCAGCGCCTGCGCAAAGGCCTGCGCCTCGGCCTCACGCTGCTGGGCCTGGGTCGGCAAGCCCAGCGCGGCGGCATCCGCATCGCCGAGCAAGCTCAGGGACCGGCCGCCGCGACCCAGCGTGTCGGCATCGGCGCCCGGCAGCACCAGCGCGCCGAAGGGCCGCAGCATGGCCCGCACCAGCGGCGTGATGACGACCGGCGCGTGGCCCGGGTCGCTAGGTGCGAACTGGCCGGCTTCGAGCACGTCACCCACCCAGGCCAGGAAGCCCGCACCGTCCAACCGAGCGTCGCTCAGCACCGCCTCGTGCGCGCTACCCGGCCAGGGGTTGCGCGACAGCCACAGCGCGTTCAGCACGCCCTCGCTGCCTTCCAGCCCGGCCAGAGGCTCGGCGCCCAACGCCCGCTTCAGCTCGAACAGCCACTGCACCAACGGTCGCCGCCCGCTGCTGGTCAGCGGCGCCAGCGCCTGCCGGCGTGACTGCCAAAGCGCCTGTGCGGGCAGCTTGTCCATCGCGTCCAGCGACTCGGCGCGGCGGATGCGGCGGCGGCGGCACAAGGCCTCAAGCGCATCCAGCGCCGCCGACGGCTCGGCGCTGAGCTTGAGCCAAGCCAGCCAGTCGTCCACCGCGCCACCGCCCAGGGCCGCGCGCAGCAGCGCCATCAGCGTGGAGGCGGCCGGCGTGGTCGCCAGCGTCCAGCCGGTCTCGTCATGCAGCGGCACGCCCTGGCGGCCCAGCAGCGCGCGCACGCGGCGCACGACGACGCGGTCCTGTGCGATCAGCGCGACCGGCGCACAGCCTGCGGCGAGGTGCTGCAGCACGGCCACGGCGCTTACCTGGGCCAGGGTCTCGAAGTCGGCGCACAAGGCCTCTTCGACGCGGGCAGTCGGCTCGGCGAGGGCGTCCAGGTCGACGTCGGCGTTGAGCAGCAGCGTCGGCACGTCGCCACGCGCCAGCAGCGCCTGGGCCAGCGGGTCCGGGCCACCGGCCTGAAGCGCGATCCAGGCGCTGGGCCGGTGGCGGAACAGTGCGTCCGTGGCCGGCGCGCGGTCGTCGGCCGCGGCCCATTCCAGCGCCACCCAGGTCAGCGCGCGCTCGGTGCCGCCGATGGGGTCTTCGCCCAGATGGCGGCGGGCGGCGTCGAGCCAGACGGCCCGGTCTGCGGGGTCACGCTGGCCGGCCGCGCGGGCGAAGGCGTGGGCCGTCTCGACGAGGCGGGCCAACGCCAGGCGGTAGGCGCGTGGGTCCTCGCGCTTGAGGTTCTGGGCCCAGGTTTGCTGGGCGAGCAGCGCGTCGGCCGCCAGCGCATCCACCGGCGCGTCACCGCTGATCTGCTGCGGTGCGGCCAGCGGCGTGGGGCCGAGGGCCGAGGCCAGGCTGTGCGTCGTCGACAGCACCGGCAGCCAGCCGCCTCGGGCGAGAAACGCACGCCGCGCCGGCGCCAACTGCTGGGCGAACGGCAACAGCAGCACGGCGTCGCGCAGCGGCGCGCCCTGGCCAGTCAGCCAGTCGGCACTGACGGCAGCAACGCGACGCCAGAAACCGTCGATGTCTTCCCCAGGCGCCAGGCCCAGATTCATGACTTGCAAAGAGCCCTCCCGCCCTGACGTGCACCACTGTTTCGGTCACCCCTGTGACCGCCCGGGCAAAAGTGGCTATGTCACAATCATTTTTGCCTATTCGGACGGCGCAACGCGGCGCCCGTCAACCCTTTGAGGCCAAGGAACCCTCCCATGAGCAGCGATTTGATCAAGCATGTTTCCGACGCGTCCTTCGACGCCGACGTCATCCAGTCCGGCAAGCCGGTGCTGGTGGACTACTGGGCCGAGTGGTGCGGCCCCTGCAAGATGATCGCGCCCATCCTGGACGAGGTCGCCACCGGCTACGGTGACAAGCTGCAGGTCGCCAAGATGAACGTCGACGAGAACCGCGAAGTGCCCGCCAAGTTCGGCATCCGCGGCATCCCGACGTTGATGTTGTTTAAGGACGGCCAGCTGGCCGCCACCAAGGTCGGGGCCCTCTCCAAGGCCCAGTTGACCGCCTTCCTCGACGCGAACCTATAATCGCGTCCAACTGCTGCAGTGTTACCGGCGCCCTCCACGCGGTCACTGCAGCAGCCAAAGCCAACACGCCCCGGGTTCCTGGATACGAATCCAGCACCCAGCCAGCGTGGACTCGGCTCCCCCTCCCTCCACTGTTTAGTTGTCGAATCGCGTCGCTCGTTGTTTGAGCGATAGACATTCGGCCCTGTTCCGGGGCGGCCGTGGAATCGTCGTTGTGCCTTGGCTGGCGCCGCGACCCCTGACGGGTCTTCACCCATGCATCTTTCCGAACTCAAAGCGCTCCACGTTTCCGCCCTCATCCAGATGGGCGAGGAGCTGGAGATCGACAACGTCACGCGCCTGCGCAAGCAGGAGCTGATGTTCGCCATCATGAAGAAGCGCGCCAAGGGTGGCGARCAGGTCTTCGGYGAYGGCGTGCTCGAAGTGCTGCCCGACGGCTTCGGCTTCCTGCGCTCGMYCGAMGCCAGCTWCATGGCGTCGACCGACGACATCTACCTGAGCCCGAGCCAGATCCGCCGCTTCAACCTGCACACCGGCGACCTGGTGGAAGGCGAAGTGCGCGTGCCCAAGGACGGCGAACGCTACTTTGCTCTGGTCAAGGTCGACCGCGTCAACAACCAGACGCCGGAGG
>NZ_JBGCUM010000105.1:0-7062 GCF_054177665.1 Roseateles sp. P5_E8
CTCGCGGATGGACAGCTGCTCGCGCAGGGCCCACCTCCTGATGACACTCAGTGTCGCCACGTCAATCACTCCAGTGCTCCTGCCGCAAATAGCGGCAGGCTAGGGTTCATACGTGGGTCAGGTTTGAACGGAAATCACTGAATGGGGTGGGTCAGGTTTCGGAGGAAATCAACAGCTGAGCCGTCCGGAAGACGTTAGCCGAGTCGTCTAGCCCGTGTAAATCGCGTCGCGTCCGCTGTGCATCGACAGATGCAATGAACGCGAAAAGTTCGCGTCAAGAACCCGGCAAATTCGCGACAAAGATGCGAGAAATATCCGGAAAAGCTCGAACGCTGGCGAAGGATTTAGGTGGGTCGTCYAACCTTGCAAGCTTCGGCGCGCCATGGCGAGCTAYGCGATGGTGGCCCCCGCYCCTCATKTCGCCGTTGGTGGCGCTCGACCAAGTTTCGCGTGGTCCGATACGCCGATGGCCACACCTCGGCGCGGCCTGGCTTCGTGCGTCGCGGGCGACAGGGGCAGCGTTCTGGCCGGATCCGCGCGTAGCGGTGGATCAGCGCCAGCCAGTTCGCCAAGCAGGCCGTTTCCGCACAGCGGGAAGGAAATGGGCCGCAGGCCCCAGACGCGGGACGGGCCGCGACGAACTGCGCAGCCAAATGCTCCGTGTCAACAGCTCGAAATCGCCACCAACACGCTTCGTCCGCTTCAGGCGGGGTCCCGTCGCTGGCAGTCCGCGCCCGAGAGTCAGCAATGTGCCCGAAGGAGCCGTTGATACATGGCTGAAATCGCTGCAGCGCCACTGTAGATGGCTCGTCTCAGGGAGTCCGAGCACGCTGTCTCCTCAACCGGGTTGATAGTGACCACAACAAACCGTTGTGATTCAGAAACGTGGTGGCCTGAGCCTAGTCCGACGTGTATTCGTAGCGCTCAACGCCGAATGTTGGCGAGACTCAACCCTATTTGTACCATGTGAGGCTGGCGGCTGAAATATCCGTGCTACCGAATGACATATATCTGACCATCTCATCCGCTCGGAACCAACCGTCGTTGTTATTTCTTTGCCAATGCTCACGCGTCGACGCCGACTGAGCACGCCGCGTGGCCGCGTAGTCCGGGGTACGGCCTGCGCGGAGTTCAAGCTAATCAAGGGCAGACGGGCTCGTCAGCATACTTTCCTTCTAGCGTGCGCGGGTAATAGCATGTGCTCTTATCGGCACCCTTTGATGGCGTCCCCATAAAGAAGTCACCTATTGCTTTATTGATCTCCGCGCGCCTGTTTGCTTCCCGCTCCCGCTTTATCCATAGGTTGGGATTGCTATCAAATTGATTTTTTGCAGCCTCAGAGAAAAAGTTCCCTCTATCGTTCCAGCCACTAGCACCTGTTCGATAGTCGTGGAACAGGAACCTATCTATACTTTTATCGGCAGCCTTTATTACTTTTATCTTCACCCATGCGCCAGTGTTTGTTCGCGCAAATATGTCTTTGCCAACAAGTTCAGTAATTGGAATACCTTCTTGTTGAAGATCGCAACCAAATGGGCAGGGATTCCTTAGTCGCGGAGCTCCCTTGTTCCGGGCCGCTCTCTCTGCAGAGCACGAAAGAAAAGAGTCACCGTATCTCGACCTAATTTTCCAAAGAGATGGGGATTCTACAAACTGGACAACAGCGCCCGCCGAATATAGCGCCCTAATATCCATCATCTTTTCTACACCGGTAAAATAGTCCCACGTATTTACCTCGCATGAATTGACAGGATTGATTCCTTTAATGTTAACTGTTATCCAATTTGCCCGGCTGGGGTGATAATAGGGGCTCGCTTCTCTGCTAAAATATGCATCCCTTCCAACTACCTCATTCAGAGGAATTCCTTCCTCTTCCAAATTGCAGCCTGTTGGACAATTTTTATAGGTTTTGGAATCTTTTGAAATCTGTTTCGCAGAAACAATCGTTGAAGAATTCCACCCTTGCGCCGAAACTTGGACGACATTCGCCCGAACTTGCTCATCCGCAGCTTTGTTTGCCCCAGCTTTTCGCTGAGATTCTGCATCATCCACCACTTCTAACACTTTCGTAGTGAATCTAACATTAAACCGATACTTGTTAGTACTATTTGGCGAAGTGAGGGCCCCATTGAAATACGCAGAGGTGCACTCCCCTTCAAATAAATCCCCCCCTTGAGTGAAGAGCTTGCATCTTTGGCCAATTCTGGTCCCGGAAGCCTTGAACATCGTCATATTTCCCGTTGGACGAATCTCTGCGGTAGCAGCCGGCCCATCCAAACTCATGCGAATCGTCAGCGCACCTGCTGTTTCCTGCGTCCGCACGTTTCTCGTACCCGACTGAGCATTCCCGTCATAGGTGCCTTGGTAGGAGATATTGCCCTTGGTGGGCAACTCGACAGCCAAAGTCTGCGAATATGCCAAGCTAGGCGCTATTGCGACAATGGCCTGCACGGAAATCGCGAAGGCGGTGCGTTTCATTGTTATAACTCCCTGATTGTGATTCGGTTAGACAAACGATTCTCAACTTACTCCAGGGAGGTGAGAGTTGTAATCGGGCAGATTACCTAGATGACGTGCGCAGACGTTATCCAAGGGTGGGAGATGTCTGCCACGGTGACACCGTGACCAGTCGGTCAGTCGCGATGCAGCACAAGACGCAGCGCCCCGTTCAGTTCGAGATCACACCAGTGTCGGTCCGGTACCTCGGCATCGAGGTGGATGACGCACTCGAGATTTCTGAGCAGCCGAAAATCTGAGAAGCCAACCGGCGGCCGTACCTTGCCAAGGGCGGGGCAGGCCCCCGCACCGGCTGCTTCCTGGTAGCAGGCCGGTGGAAGCTTCCGGACAGAAGCAGTCCATCGAGGCCGCGGTTGGGGAGGCGGCAAGGTGCCCGTTGCAGTCATCGGTCCAGTTGGACGAAGTCACGCAACCGGCCAGAAGCTGCGCGATGGCCAGTTGCAGCGCCGCACACACCAGCTCCGCGTGCATGCTCGGCGCCATCGCCCAGCCCACCACCTTGCGGGCGTACAGGTCCAGCACCACCGCCAGGTACAGGAAGCCGCTGCGCTTGCGGATGTAGGTGATGTCGCTCACCCAGGCCTGGTTGGGGCCGCTCGGGTTGGAGCGCCTGGCCAGCACATTGGCCGAGACCGGCAGCGCGTGGCCGCTGTCGGTGGTGTGGACGAACTTGCGCCGCCACAGGGCCCGCAGCCTGTTCTCGCGCATCAAACGCCGCACCCGGTGGCGTCCAATGTGCAGCCCCTGCACCGCGCCAAGGCGACGGCTGCCATAGACACGGCCGCTGGCGGCGAACGCGGCCTTCAACTGCGTGCTGACCAAGCAGGCCTTGGGTGCGAGCTTGGCGCGCTGACGGGCACCGTAGTAGCCCGAACGGCTGACGCCCAGAACGCGGCATAGCCGCTCGACAGTGACGGCCTTCTTGTGCAACTGCGCGACGAACTGGTAGCTCACCAAAGCTCGCGGGCAAAGAAGGCCGATTCTCTTTTTAGGATACGGACAGCCTTTGCACGCGGTGTATGGCCGCAGAGGAGGAAATGGGCGAAGAGTAGACCGCCTAGTCGCGGTCAAAAGAAGGCTCCCCTCGGTTGATGACCGCTGGGGAGCCGTTTGGGGTGAGCCCTCATTGAAAGCTAGGGGGCTTGGGCATACTCGCCTGATGCGGCGATAGGACCGCAGCAACCCAGGGACGGGACAATGACAACTTCTTGCTTCAAAGAAGCAGGTACTCGTGGGATACGAGCCTGCTTAGCTACCGTAACCGGTATCGCCCTTTCGCTCACATTGAGCGCCTGCGGGGGCAGTGGGGACAGCGAGGAAACAAAGTTGCCCACGGCAGCTGTTTCTGTAGACAGCTCAGTCCCCGCAGCGGCCATCGCCAAAATTGCGGAGGTGTCGACGTTGGCAGGGCAGGCCAAGTATGGGGAGGCCGTTAGCACGCCCATTCTTGAGGCAGGGGGCCAAGCCACCATTTTTGCGACGGATGCAAAAAACGAAATATTGTTTGCAGGGGTGCTGTCAAAAGGTGAGCCAACTGCCCGGCTAACAGCGGAAAGCACCGCGTTGGTCTTTGCCCTTATGGCGTACGGTCCGCCGCCTCCTGGCGTAAGCACTGCTGACCTCCTGGCGGCAGTCAAAGGCTCTTCGGCCTTTAGCGGCGTGGTGGCAAAAATTGCCACCCATCAGGCAGCAGGTACCCCTCCAAWGGGAGACGCCGCCGTCGTAGGCAGCTTGCTCGAAGCACTGGCACAAGCCCTTGCGAAGCTGGCGCCCCCAAAAGCTCAAGCAGCTACCGCCCATAGACTTGAGTTGGCCACGCCGACGGCTCGCCAGCCCCTCCCCTTCAAGGCCTTAACCGGAGGCCCTCTGGGCTGGTTCACGATTACGGTGACGGGGGCTGACCAGGCAACCAACGGCGTGTTAGTCAAGAATGAGTTCCCTATTAATTTTGCAGCCAGAGGGCTGCAGCCTGTTGACGGCACGCTTATCCAACCAGTCCCTGTAGGCCTGGATTTCAACGCTCAGATAGCGCTCTCCTCTGGCGACCCTCTTTCATTCTTCAGCGCTACTCCCGTCGCAATTCCGGGAAACGGCAAGGCGTGGAATCTGGAAATATTCAGGTCCGATGTAAGCAGGATTCTTGACATTAAGGATTCAATCAAAGGAATAATTGAAACAGGCCTATTGTTTGAACCCTCCGGGATACTAACCTGTCTTCGCGACGCTAGCGCCGATGTAATAAACGACGCGCCCGTTTTCACTTGGGTTACTCTTCCAAAGAACCAAGTAGCCGCAAGTATTTCAAGCTATATGGGACAACCCGCAACTTGGCAGAAATTCTTCGTGAAAAGCGCAGCCTGCACAGGCGGAAGCAATCAGATTTCCGAGTTTCTTGAAAAACGAGCCAAAGACCCGAAATTGCAGGAAGGATTCTTGCGGCATATTAACCAGTTTGCACTTTTAGGTTCAAAGGGTTTGGGCTTCCTTGGAGGGGCGAGCACAGTAGGCGGACTTTTGGTTAAAGCCTACTACATGATTGAGTATTGGGACACCAGGTTTAAAGTGGGTATCTGCCAAAACAAAGGGCCGGACGGCACGGGGCCCCTTCAGGTAATTACTTGCCCCGTCGCCCTCGCGCTCACCCCTGCCGAGTTGAATTTGCATCCAGGGGCTTCCCACAAGTTGCATCTCATCGCGCTTGACGCACAGAGCGCTACCGTGCCCTTGCCTTCCGGTCTACGGTACAGCTCTTCCGCCCCAGCAATAGCAGACGTCGACCAAGAGGGTAGGGTCACTGCAAAGGCCGCGTCTGACACCCCAGTCAGCATCACTGTCAAGGAGGACGTATTCGGGTTAGAAAGCGTTGTAGTAGTCCACGTCACAAGCTTGCCCCAACCAACCGCTGCCCTTACCGTCTCTCCCGTCAAGATAGTGGTGGATGAACCCGTTACATTGACCTGGAGTTCTGTAAACACGGAGAAATGCCAAGCGCAGGGGAATTGGTCCGGACAACTCGCGACCAGTGGAACCCAAAAGTTTACGCCGCCGAGCCCCGGCTCTTACGTGTTCACGCTCGCTTGTTCAGGCCCAAACGGAGACGTCACCGCGAGTGCCACGTTGCAAGTTGACGCTCCCCCTCAGGGAAGTGGAGTCATCACGCTGTCTGGCGATGCTGCTGATTTTGGCTACAAAACATTTGTCCCAGGTACTACCATTCTTCCAAAATACATCGTCAGAGATGGCGGCGAAATAAATGTTCCGCCGCGTAATGGCGTTGATTACAAGCTATACAGCAAGTCCCGTGAGTTCGTTTGGGTCGAAGAAGGAACTGAGGCGCCCTCTTACATTCGGATTGAAGCAAGTGGCAGCGGTAATTATCCAGTGCCCACAGATGTAGAGGCCATTCCATACTCACGCATTAGCATCACTGTATGGGTTAAAGCGGCAACAGAGGTTTACGACTTGTCAGTCGGCTGCTACCAATTCCCCGGAGACAGCAGCGACGCCTATAACATGTGCCCACAAGCCATTGCCGCAGTGAAGGCCACCGGCTTGACTATTGACGTAAGAAATCGCGTCGTCCGATTCAACAACGTAAAGATTACAGGTATGAATCGAAAAGGCGTTACCTACCTGAATGGCAGCCTTCCTTTCTGACCTCTTGCGATAAATGGGAAGCCCGGAGAATGTAAAAGTTCTTTGGGCTTTTAACGACACTGGCTATTTCAGGTAGTCATCAGGACCGGGCCAGGACGGAGGAACTGCCGCCAACGCGTCTGTCAGCTTCATGTACTCTTTGATGGGGTACGGGCCGAGTATTCCAAGGCCTGGCGGAAGTCGAAGCGGCCACCTTGCGCTCTCGTGAGTGCCGTTTCCCTCGTGGGTGACGGCACTATCTCCAACATAGGCAACGGCGGGGACGCGCATGACACGCTTGCTCAACAGGACTCGTACGCGATGGTTTCCTGCCTCTAGCCGCACCATCCCCGTAACCCGCCCCACGCCAACGATGACGGGGTCGCGCATCCCTTGAATGGCCAACTCTTCCGGGAAGACGAATGTGAGGGTGCGAATGGCGCTACTGGGTCGTGACGGGCCGACTGATGCGTCGCACCACAAGTCGGCTTTGGGCACATTGCTGACTCTCGGGCGCGGACTGCCAGCGACGGGACCCCGCCTGAAGCGAACGAAGCGTGTTGGTGGCGTTTTCGAGCTGTTGACGCGGAGCATTTGGCCGCGCAGTTCGTCGCGGCCCGTCCCGCGCCTGGGGCCAGCAGCCCATTTCCTTCCCTTTTTGCGGAAACGGCCCGCTTGGCGAACTGGCTGGCGCTGATCCACTGCGCTACGCGCGGATCCGGCCAGGACGCTGCCGCTGTCGCCCGCGACGCACGAAGCCAGGCCGCGCCGAGGTGTGGCCATCGGCGCATCGGACCACGCGAAACTTGGTCGAGCGCCACCAACGGCGACATGAGGGGCGGGGGCCACCATCGCGCAGCTCGCCATGGCGCGCCGAAGCATGCAAGGTTGGACGACCCACCTAAATCC
>NZ_JBGCUM010000106.1:0-6881 GCF_054177665.1 Roseateles sp. P5_E8
CCGTAGGCGCAAGCACCGTAGGCGCAAGCAGTCCGCAGGGACTGCTTGTGTCCGACTCCAGTTCGCCAAGCCGGCCCGCCTTGGGCGATGTGCTTGCCGGTCAATCCGGCAAGCATCGCCGTCCCCTCGGGGGCTGAGGCCGGACACGTTGCGCCCAGTGGGCGCGATGTGCCTGCCGAAGAGCTGCGGCATTGCCGCAGCGCGGTCTGCAAGACCGGCTAGCCCGCCTGCGTTCAGCAAGGCGGGCTGGACGAGGGGCCTCAATGTCCTGCGTGAGGTGTGTCGGCGTAATAGCCGGGCGCGCGCGGCACGTCCCTGCTGAACAGGGTGCGGCGTAGCGCCTCATCGTCGTCACCCTGCCAGTCGCGCTCCCACAGCGTCAGCGGCAGGTCGGTGGCGTGCAGCACGCGCAAGAGCCGCTCGCGCCGGCGCTGCAGGCGGAGCTGGTCTTCCGCAATCGGCATCAGTACGACGGCACGCGCATAGCCATGCTCGTCGCAGAGCGCGAAGTCCACCGTCAGCAACCCCGTGCGTGACAGCCATTCGCGATAGGGGTGCTGCCGCGGCACGCGCACCAGCTTGTGCAGCGGCACGTGCGCGAGCAGGAAGCCCTTGGGGTGCGCCAGCGCCAGCACCTTGGCGAGGGATCTGTGCGCGTGGCGGTCGGCGCTGGCCAGCACCCGCGCCGGCGTGGGCGGCCAGCGCACCACCGTGTCCGACGGTTCGGGCTCGTGCGCTTCGTTCGGTTGGGTCAGGCGGCTCAGCCAGGCGCCGACGCTGCGCGGGAGGTGGAGGTTCAGCATGGGCGCGAGGCTAGTGGCGGGGCCAGGTCTTGACCATGCCCGCGCCCCCTTCAACCTTGGGGCCAAGTGTGTGCACTTGTGTCCCCGCTGTCCCAAGGCTGTCGCGCCCTTCGTCTGCAGGCGGGCCAGCCTTCGCCGGGTTCAGCCCATGCCGGGCAAACCCTTCATGCCGCCCATGCGCTTCATCATCTTCATCAGGCCGCCGCCCTTCATCTTCTTCATCATCTGCTGCATCTGGTCGAACTGATTCAGCAGGCGGTTGACGTCCTGGATCTGCACGCCGGCGCCGGCCGCGATGCGGCGCTTGCGGCTGGCCTTGCTCTTGCCGTCCATCAGCAGCGTCGGGTGCGAGCGCTCCTTGGCGCTCATCGCGCGCAGGATGCCTTCCATGCGCTTCATGTCGCGCTCGGCGCGGTCCATGTCGGCCTGGCCGGGCTGCTTGTTGCCCATCATGTTCTGCGGCAGCTTGTCCATCAGGCCGCCCAGGCCGCCCATCTTCTTCATCTGCGCGATCTGCGTCAGGAAGTCGTTCAGGTCGAAGCCGCTGCCGCTCTTGAGCTTCTCGGCCATGGCCTGCGCCGAGGCCATGTCGACGTTGGCCGTGACCTGCTCGACCAGGGCGACGATGTCGCCCATGCCCAGCACGCGGCCGGCGTGGCGGTCGGCGTCGAAGACTTCCAGGCCGTCGATCTTTTCCGAGACACCCGCGAACTTGATCGGCGCGCCGGTGATCTGGCGCACCGACAGCGCCGCGCCACCGCGCGAGTCGCCGTCCAGCTTGGTCAGGATGACGCCCGTCAGCGGCAGCGCTTCCTTGAAGGCCTTGGCCGTGTTGACCGCGTCCTGGCCCTGCATCGCGTCGACGACGAACAGTGTCTCGACCGGGTTCAGCACCGCGTGCAGGTCCTTGATCTCGGCCATCAGCACGTCGTCGATGGCCAGGCGGCCGGCCGTGTCGACCAGCAGCACGTCGAAATAATGGCGGCGGGCGTAATCCAGCGCGGCCAGCGCAATGTCGTGCGGCTTCTGGTCGGGCGTGGATTCGAACCACTCCGCGCCGGCTTGGCGCGTGACGGTCTTCAACTGCTCGATGGCGGCGGGGCGGTAGACGTCGGCGCTGACCGTCAGCACCTTCTTCTTGCGCTTCTCGATCAGGTGCTTGGCCAGCTTGGCCGTCGTCGTCGTCTTGCCGGCGCCCTGCAGGCCGGCCATCAGGATGACGGCCGGCGGCTGGGCGGCCAGGTTGATGTCGGCCACGCCCTCGCCCATGGTCGCGGCGAGTTCCTTGTGCACGACCGAGACCAGCACCTGGCCGGGGTTCAGCGAGCCGACGACCTCCTGGCCCAGCGCCTTCTCCTTCACGCGGGCGATGAAGTCGCGCACCACAGGCAGGGCCACGTCGGCCTCGAGCAGGGCCATGCGCACCTCGCGCAGCATGTCCTGCACATTGGTCTCGGTGATGCGGGCCTGCCCGCGCATCGTCTTGACGAGGCGACTCAGGCGGTCGGTGAGGTTGGATGCCATGGGATAGGAGAGGGCCGGACCGCCAGAACGGCGGAGGCCAAAAGTACACTGCGACCCATGAGTTTATCGCCCGCTCCCCTGGGAGGCGCCGTCGTGGGGCCGGGCGTCGCGCTGGCCGTCGCCAGCGGCCTGGCGCTGCTGGGCTATGTCTGGGTCGGTCTGCTGCGCGCGCGAGCCGGCGAGACGGAGACGGCCGAGACCGCATTGCGCCCGCCGCTGCGCTCGGTGCCGCCCATGGCCCTGGCCTGGACGGCGCAGTTCGTCGCCCTCTTTATTGATATCAGTGGCTTCGGCCTGGCCACGCCGGGCGCGCGCTTTGGTTTTGCGCCGGCGCTGTCGATGACGACCTGGCTGGTGCTGACTGTGTATCTGATCGAAAGCCGCTTCCTGCCGCTGCACAGCGTGCGCCGCGTGCTGGCCTGGCTGGCGGCGGCGGCCGTGCTGCTGGCCTGGAGCTTCCCCGGCGAGAGCCGGCCGCTGGCCGCCTCGCCCTGGGCGCCGCTGCACTGGGTGCTGGGGCTGGCGTCCTACGGCCTGTTCGGTGTGGCCGTGCTGCATGCGGCGCTGATGAACCGCGCCGAAAGCCGCCTGCGCCACAAGCAGACCACGCCCGGTGGCCTGCCGCTGCTGCAGCTGGAGCGGCTGACCTTCAACTTCGTCGCCGCCGGCGTGGGGGTGCTGTCGCTGGCCATTCTGCTCGGCTGGTGGTTCACGCCGACCTGGCGCTGGGACCACAAGAACCTGCTCGCCGTGCTGGGCTGGCTGGTGCTGACCGGCCTGCTCGTGGGCCGGCGCATCTACGGCTGGCGCGGCCGGCGCGCCACGCGCTGGCTGTATGCCGGCGCCGGGTTGCTGCTGCTGTCCTACGCCGGCTCGCGCTTCGTGTTCGAGGTCATCCTGCAGCGCGGCTTGAACGGGGGGGGCGCATGAAGTACGTGCTGCTGCTGGCCGTGCTGGCGCTGCTCATTTTCATGATCGGCTTCAAGCGAGGACGGCCGAGCGAGCCCGAGGCGCGCAAGCCGACCCCGCCGCCCGCGAAGCCACAGCCGCAAGCCATGCTGCGCTGTGCCGAATGTGGCATGCATCTGCCGGCCGACGAAGCGCTGCCGGGCAAGGGCGGCGTGTTCTGCAGCAGCGCGCACCGCAGCAGCCACGAGGCCCGGCTGGGTGGCTGACGCCAGCTGGTTCGTCGAGTCCCCGCCGGCCGAGCCGGTCGAGAGCAGCGTCAGCTTCGACCGCCTCTACCGCGCCTTCCTCGCCGCGCGCGCCGCGCTGGGTCTGGCGCTCATCGGTGCGCAGCTGATCGCCTCGGTGCTGTCGGCACCGCCGGCGGGCTCGACGATGGGCCTGAGCGCCTCCTACGCTGTGGCTGCCGTGGCGCTGTGGCTGCTGCCGCAGCTGCGCCGTGGCGCGTCGGCGCGCAGCCTGGCGCGCATCAGCAGCCCGCACTGGTGGAGTGCCATCGGCGTCGACCTGATCCTGTTCGGCGTGCTGCATGCGCTGGACCCGAGCGGCGTGAACTACGGTGCCCTGTTCGTCATGCCGGTGCTGATGGCGGCTGTGCTCAGCCCCCGCCGGCTGGCGCTGGCGACGGCGGCGATGGCGACGCTGGGCCTGCTGGCCGCGGCGGCCTGGTCCTTGCTGGCGGGCGTGGACGTGGGCCTGAAGACGACGCAGGCCGGGCTGGTGGGCGGCGGCCTGTTTGCCGTCAGCTTGCTGGCCGGCGAGCTGAGCGCGCGCCTGGCCCGTGAAGAGAAGGCGGCGCGCGGCAGCCTGGCGCTGGCCCGCCAGCAGGAGCTGTTGAACCGCCTGGTCATCGACGAGATGCAGGAGGGCGTGCTGGTCGTCGACCGGCGCGGCCGCGTGCGGGCGATGAACCCGGCGGCGCGCACGCTGCTGGGCGCGGCCAGCGGCGAGCTGAGTTGGCAGCTGCGCGGCCGAGGCGACTGGCAGCCGCTGGTGCTGGCGCTGGAGCAGGCCTATGCCGGCGGTAGCAGCAGTGGCGCCGAGATCGATGTGGCCCTGCCCTTGGACAGCGGCGTGACGCGCAGCCTGCGCCTGCGCCTGCGCTTCACGCGCCAGCGCGAAGGCAGCGAGGAGCTGTGCGTGCTGTTCGTCGAGGACAACCGTGAGCTGCTGGCCCGCACGCGCCAGGAGAAGCTCGCCGCCATGGGTCGCGTGTCGGCCGGCATCGCGCACGAGATCCGCAACCCGCTGGCCGCCATCGCGCAGGCCAATGCGCTGATCTCGGAAGACGTGGTCGGCACGCGCGCCGAGCAGCTGAGCAAGATGGTGGCGTCCAACGTGCAGCGGCTCAAGCGCCTCGTCGACGACGTCACCGAGGTGGCGCCCGGCGTGCAGCCCGACACGCAGGTGCTGGACGTCAGCGAGCTGGTGCACGAGACCTGCGTGGACTGGGTGGTCGTCAACGGCTTGGATGCGGGCGCGCAGAGTCGCTTCCAGCTGCAGATCGCGGCGCCCGGGCTGCTGGCGCTGTTCGACCCCGAGCACCTGCGCCGCGTGCTGGTCAACCTGCTGGACAACGCGCTGCGCCACGCCGACGACGGCGCCGGCGCGGTGCGTGTCAGCCTGGCGGCCGCTGGCGATGCGCTGGACCTGGTCGTGCGCAGCGCCGGCCCGCCGGTGCCGCCGGACGTGGAGCGCCATCTCTTCGAGCCCTTCTTCTCGACGCGCAGCCGCGGTTCGGGCCTGGGCCTCTATATTTGCCGGGAGCTGTGCGAGCGCCATGGCGCCCGCATCGAGTACCGCCGCGCCAGCGACGCGGCGGCCAACGAGTTCTGCCTGCATCTGCGCACGCCCACCTCCAAGGCCCTATGAACGCTGCCACGCCTGCGCGCCTGCTGGTCGTCGACGACGAGCCCGACCTGCGCACGCTTTACGAGCTGACCCTGCTGCGCGAGGGCTATGAGATCGACAGTGCCGGCTCGGTGGCCGAGGCGCTGGCTCACCTGCAGGCCAGCCAGTACAGCGCCGTCATCACCGACATGCGCCTGCCCGACGGTTCCGGCCTGTCCGTGCTGCGCTGGCTGGAGCAGGCGGCGCGCCCCGAGAAGGCCATCGTCATCACGGCCTTCGGCTCGGCCGAGAACGCGGTCGAGGCCTTGAAGGCCGGCGCCTTCGACTACCTGACCAAACCGGTGGACCTGCGCCAGTTCCGCCTCGTCGTCGCGTCGGCGCTGGGTCGCGTGGCGGCCGAGCCCTCGCCAGTGGCCGCCGAGTCGGGCGCTGCTGCGGCGACCGCGCTGCGGCTGGTGGGCGAGTCACCCGCCATCCGCGCGGTGCGCTCGCTGATTGACAAGGTGGCGCGCAGCATGGCGCCGGTGCTGGTGCAGGGCGAGTCGGGCACCGGCAAGGAACTGGTGGCGCGCGCGATTCACGACCATGGCGCGCGCGTCGGCGGGCGCTTCGTCGCGGTGAACTGCGGCGCCATCCCCGAGAACCTGCTGGAGGCCGAGTTCTTCGGCTATCGCAAGGGCGCCTTCACCGGCGCGAATGAAGACCGCGAGGGCTTCTTCCAGGCGGCCGACGGCGGCACGCTCTTCCTGGACGAGATCGGTGACCTGCCGCTGGCGATGCAGAGCAAGCTGCTGCGCGTCATCCAGGAGCGCTCGGTGCGGCCGGTGGGCGCGACGGCCGAGACGGCGATCAACGTGCGAATCCTGAGCGCGACGCACAAGGATCTGGGTGCCGAGGTGGCCGCCGGCCGCTTCCGCCAGGACTTGTTCTATCGCCTCAACGTCATCCAGATCCGCGTGCCGCCGCTGCGCGAGCGGCTGGAGGACCTGGGCCTGATCGGCGCCCGTGTGCTGGCCCGCATCGCCCAGGACGCGGGCGTGTCGCCCACGCCGCGGCTCACCAGCGACGCGCTGCAGACGTTGTCCCGCTATGCCTTCCCCGGCAATGTGCGGGAGCTGGAGAACCTGTTGCACCGCGCGCTGGCCCTGGCCGGCGGCGAGTGGATAGACGCCGACGACCTCGGCCTGCCCGACACGCTGCTGGACGAGGACCGCAGCGAGTCGCAGTTTGCGGCGCTGGAAACGCCCATCGCTGCCGCGCCTTTGGCCGAAGGGCTGTCGCTGCCCGAGCAGTTGCCCAGCGACCTGGCGCGCTATCTCGACGAGGTCGAGCGCGCCATCCTGCTGCGCGCGTTGGAACTGCACCGCTTCAACCGCACGGCGGCGGCGGCCAGCCTGGGGCTGTCGCTCCGGCAGATCCGCTACCGCATGGCGCGGCTGGCGATCTCCGCTGGGGATAGTTGAGGCCCCTCGCCCAGTGCGCCTTGCTGAACGCAGGCGCCCTGGTCGGTCCCCCGAGCAACTGTGTCTGGCGTCAAGCCCCAGAAGGGGTTTGAAGATGCTTGACAGCATCCCAAGTGGCTTGATCGCGCAACATGGCATTGATCACGGTGAGCAACTTGCGCATGCAGGCCACAAGGGCCACCTTCCTGGCCTTGCCGGCTGCGACCAGGCGTGCGTAGAAGACCTTGATCGCAGGGTTGTGAACGATCGCCGAGACCGTGGCCATGTACAGCAC
>NZ_JBGCUM010000107.1:0-6586 GCF_054177665.1 Roseateles sp. P5_E8
CTGACGGCGCAGCTGCGCACGCTGACCGGCCGTGAGCCCGTGCTGGCCGAGGGCGACGGGCGGCCGCTGCGCCGCGTCGCCTGGTGCACGGGCGGTGCACAGGGCTATTTCGAGGGCGCCATCGCGGCCGGCGCCGATGTCTTCGTCACCGGGGAGATCTCCGAGCCCCAGGCCCACTACGCCCGCGAGACCGGCGTCGCCTTCATCGCCGCCGGCCACCACGCCACCGAGCGCTACGGCGTGCAGGGCGTGGGCGAGCGAGTCGCTGCCGAGTTGGGGCTGGACTGGCGCTTCATCGACCTGCCAAATCCTGCCTAGGCGTGAGCAAGCGCGTAGGCGATGGCTGCGCGCACGGCAGTGACCTGGGCCTCGGCGCATTGCTGCGGCGTCGTGCGCGGGCTGTCTGGGTAGACCTCCGTCGTCGTGCTGAAGCGTGCCGCCGTGATAGCGGCGCACAAACTTTTCTTCGCGACGGCGAAGCTGATGACGCCAGGTGACTGCAGCGGCGTGCCGATGATCTGGCCGTTGGCGTCCGCCGGTGCGATGTGAGTGACCCGGGCGACGGCATCGATGACGGCGCGCTGGAACTCCGGCTGCGGATGTTCGGCGTCGTCGACGAGATAGAAGCCGTCGGGCACGATGTCCGGCACGAAGGCCTCGCCGTCGCGCGCAGCGAGCGCCGGACGGAACTCCGATTCGTCGCTGTCCGTCGTCTCGTGCAGGTCGATGTGCATCAGCACGCTGCCGCGCAGCGGCGCGAGCAGCGCCACCAGCGCCGTTGATTCACCGGCCGAGCTGCCTGCGCGGAAATTGCGGTTGGGGTCCAGCGCGTCGCGGTTCCAGCGCTGGATGCGCTCGTAGGCCCAGGGGCTCACGCAGGGCACGACGAGCAGGTTGGCGCGGCCGGCCTGCTCCAGCCCGTGATCGCGCAGGAACTGGAGCGCGCCGAGCACGCCGCTGGTCTCGTAGCCGTGCACGCCGCCGGTGACGACCAGCGTCGGCAACTCGTCCTGCCAGCCACGGCTGCGCAGGGCGACGAGCGGGAAATGTTCGCCGTCGTAGTCCAGCGCGCCGTACTCGCTGACGTCGAAGTCTCGGCGCAGCGGCTCGACGGCGCTCAGCACGTCTTCGGCATAGCTGCGTTGCTTGACGACGCGTGCGCGCCAGGCGGCGACCTCCGCCGCGCCCCAGGCTTGGCCGGGTGTGCCGATGGGATAGGAGAGCTGGTCATTCATAGACGCACAGTCTGCCAGCGCCGCCCGGGGCGTGATGAAAGAATGCCGCATGACCACTGCCCCACCTCTCGCCATCAGCATGGGCGACGCCTGCGGCATCGGCCCCGAGATCATTGCCAGCCTGTGGCGGGCCGAGGCACCGCGCGATGCGCTCGTCGTCGGCGATGTAGGCGTGCTGCGGCGTGCCGTTGCGGCCACGGGTGGCGGCCTGGCCGTGGCGCAATTGCAGTCGCCCGACGAGCTGGACCGCGTGCCGCCACGCTGCCTGCCGGTCTGGCAGCCTGCAACGCTGCCTGCGGCCCTGGCTGATCTGCCGCTGGGCCGTGTCGACGCCCGCGCCGGCGCGGCGGCAGCGTTGTGCATAGCGGCCGCCGTTGCGCTGATCCAGGCCGGCCGGGCACGTGCCATCGTCACCGCGCCCATCCACAAGGAGGCCTTGCACGCGGCCGGTTCACCCTATCCGGGCCACACGGAGATGCTGCAGGCCCTGGCCGGTGGCGGGCCGGTGCGCATGATGCTGGCCAATGAGGAGCTGCGCACGGTGCTCGTCACCATTCACTGCTCGCTGCGCGACGCCATAGAGCGGGTCACGCGAACCAACGTGCTGGAGACGCTGCGCATCACCGGCGTGGCGCTGCGGTTGATGGGAATCGCTGCGCCGCGCATCGCCGTGGCCGGGCTCAACCCGCATGCGGGCGAGGGCGGCTTGTTTGGCGACGAGGAGATTCACCACATCGCGCCGGCCATTGCCGATGCGCGCGCCGAAGGCTGGGATGCGACTGGCCCCTACGCGCCCGACACGGTGTTCATGCGCGCCCGCCGCGGCGAATTCGACGTCGTCGTCGCGATGACGCACGACCACGGGCTGATCCCGGTGAAATACCTGGGCGTGGAGCAGGGCGTGAACGTCACGCTGGGCCTGCCCTTCGTGCGCACCAGCCCCGACCACGGCACCGCCTTTGACATCGCCGGGCGAGGCATTGCCGACCCGGCCAGCCTGGGCGCGGCTCTCGCAATGGCGAGAAAACTTAGCGCGCCGGCGTAGACAGCGCCGCGAGCTGCGCGCGCGCACGGGCCGTCGCGCGCTCCAGCAGATAGGCTTGTTCGTAGGCGCGCATGCGGTCTGCCTCGCAGAGCTTCCTCAGCATGCGGGCCGTCATCGTCACCGTCTCCTGCTGGCGGCTGCCGTGCGTGAAGATGAAGAAGCTGCGGCCCGCGCTGATGTGGGCCAGGCGCATCTTCTGCCACTCGTCGCCGGTGTGCATCTGGTAGGCGAAGCCCAGCTGCATGTTGTCCATCAGCAGCGCGCCGCTGCTGGGCTCGCTCGCGCCTTCCGAGGCCGGCAGGCCGTCGATGGAGATGTCCACGGCCTGCAGCGGCGCGGCCGCTGCAGCGGCGTCGTTGCCGGACAGGTCCAGGTCCAGCTCGCCGTTCCAGTCGACGCCGGATTCCTCGACCAGGCCCAGGCTCTTGGCCTCGGCCGGCGTCAGGCGCTGGCTCGCATCCAGGTCGGCGGGCAGCGTCTCGCCGGCCATGGGCTTGGCGAGGTCAGCCTCGGCCGGCGGCGAAGCGCCAAAGATCTGGTCGAGCTGCTTGACGAGCAGGTTGGTGTCCAGCGCGCTTGGCGCCTGGCCCTTGAGCGACTCGGCATGCGCCGGCAGCAGCGCGCCGAAGAAGTCCTTGCGCGGGCTGTCCGGCCAGCGGATCAGGTCCAGCCCCTCGTTGAGGGTGCGCATCAGGTTGGGCAGCTCGCGCAGGAAGTCGGAGCGCGCCGCCGTGCCGGCCTTGGGCTGCACGCTCATCACCAGGCTTCGGCCCAGGGTGCGCAGGCGCAGCGCGCGCTCGGGCGCGCCTTCGCGCGATGCCAGCACGATGGCCTGGCTCCACACGCCGGCCAGGAAGCTGCGCAGGAACTCCTGCATCGGCACCTTGGCCAACGACTGCTGTAGCTGCAAGGCGTAGCGCTGTTGCAGGCGCAGGTCGGTCTCGCGGCGTTCGACGACGGCGGCGGCGTCGCCCGAGGCCTTCAGCGCGCTGCGGGTCTGCTCGGCGATGAAGGTTTCGAGCGCATCCAGCTTGGCCGTGTAGACGTCCATGCGGTCGAAATCGCCCTGGGCCACGTCCTGCACGAGGTCGCGCACATGGGCCAGGAAGGAGCGGCCCGGGTCATCGCTGAAATCGTCGAAGGCGCAGGCCAGCGACGCCAGGCGGTTGACGAACTGGCGCACCGGATGGCGGCGCGAGGAGAAGAAGGTCTCATCGCCCAGCGCCGCGCGCAGCACCGGCAGCTGCAACCGGGCCAGCAGGCGCGCCATCTGCGGCGGCACCTTGGGGTCGGACAGGATCTGGTCGAACAGGCTGCTGACGACGTCGATGACCATGTGGTCCAGCCGGCCCGTAGAGGCCTGGCGCAACTCGTCGCGGTGCTGGTGGATCACGTTGGCCGGCAGCGGCAGATGGCCCCAGGCGCTGGGCTCGCCGGAAAGCGTGTCCAGCCCCATGCGGCTGGAATGGCCGCCGTCATAGCTGTCGTAGGCCGCCGGCGCCTGGGCCAGGCGGCGCAGCAGGTCCATCATCTGCGGGTCGACGCGGCCAATGCCACCACCCCCGCCGCCACTGCCACCGCGGCCGCCGTAGCTACCCCCACCGCCGCCACCGAAGCCCGAGCTGCCCGGGCCGCCCCGGCCTCCGGCTTGGCCCAGGCCGCCATGGCCGGAGCCGCCATAACCCCCGCCGCGGGTCGACATGCCGCCGTGGCCGGAATCAAGCTCGCCTTGCTGGCTGGGGCCGCCCAGCGCGCCGTGGCGTGAGGCGGCGGCGTCCGCTGCGCCGCGCACGCGCAGATCCTGGGGCCGCAGGCCGCGCGAGCGCAGCAGCTCGGCGATGTCGGCATAGCAGCCGCGCATCTCCTGGGCCAGCGAGCGCGTCAGCTCGTCGGTCAAGGTCTGGCGGGTCACCGGGTCGTCGGTGATGGACTGCACGGCGTCCAGCAGCGCCTGGCCGACGAGTTCCGGCCGCAGCGGGTTGCGCTCGCCGAGCTGGATGCCGGCCACATAGGACTCGACCTCACGCAGCTCCCACTCGCTGTGGTGGCCGATGGCCAGGCCGATGCGGTCGGCCGCGACCAGGTTGTTGACCTGGTCGTCGTCCATCAGCGAGAGCTCGCCCCAGTCCTTCTTGGCGGTGGGCGCCGCAACCGGCTTGGGGTCGGACTGCTCGGCCGAGACCTGCTTGCGCAGGCTTTGCACGAAACGTTGCGAAAAGATGCCCTGCTGCTGGCGGAACACGAACTGCGCCGCGAGCAGCGCGTCGCGCTTCTTGATCTGCCCGGCGGACAGCGCTGACAGCCCCAGCCCTTCCGCGCAGCGCTCAGCCGCCTGCTCTCCGGCGAGGCGGATGCGGGTCAGCGAGGCTTCAAGGTGCGGATTCAGGCGTATCTCGGGCGCGTTCATCACAAATAGGCACAAGTGCGCCGAAAGTATCGCGCCTGCAACAAGCTGGGGTTTTCAGCAAGTCGCCAAATTGGTGGCATAAAAAAGCCCGGTAACCATTACTTACCGGGTTGGCGGGCGGAAAAGAGACTAGCGCTTCAGCGAATCGCGGATCTCGCGCAGCAACTGGATGTCTTCCGGCGTCGCCGCCGGCTCGGCAGGCGCCGCAGCGGGTTCGTCGCGCTTGAGGCGGTTGATCTGCTTGATCATCAGGAAGATGAMGAAGGCCAGGATCATGAAATTCAGCGAGACGGTGATGAAGCTGCCGTAGGCCAGCACGGCGCCTTGCTTCTTCGCCTCGGCCAGCGTCGTGGCCGCCTGGCCGGCCAGCGGGATGAAGTAGTTGCTGAAATCCAGGCCGCCGAAGATCTTGCTGACGATAGGCATGATGACGTCGCCGACCAGGGAGTCGACGATCTTGCCAAAGGCGCCGCCGATGATGACGCCGACCGCCAGGTCGATGACATTGCCCTTGATGGCGAACTCCCTAAATTCGGAGATGAAACTCATGCGCGGGCTCCTGCCTGGGGCGTTGGAAAAAGGTGGCGCCATTGTTGACGCCAAGTCGGCGCGGTCAGAAGCCGGGTAAACCTGCGTTCGTCCCGGCGCCAGCCCGACTGAGGCCGCGAAAAGCGTCCGCTAGAATCCTGGGCTGCCCCTGATCAGAAGTCTCCTTAGAGGACCCTCATGAGTGACCAGCAAGTGGACCAAGGCAAACGCACCTGGTTGATTGCAACCGGTTGTGCCGGCGCCGTGGGCGGCGTTGCGACTGCCGTGCCCTTCGTCAGCACCTTTGCACCCAGCGAGCGAGCCAAGGCCGCCGGCGCGCCGGTCGAGGTCGACATTTCCGGCATCAAGCCCGGCGAGAAGCTCACCGTCGAGTGGCGCGGCAAGCCGGTCTGGATCGTGCGCCGCACGCCGGAGCAGCTCGAAGCCCTCAAGAAGAACGACGCTCAGCTGGCTGACCCGAACTCTGATCGCAAGGCCTTCCCGATTCCCGACTACGCCAAGAACGAGAACCGCTCGATCAAGCCCGAGTACCTCGTTGTCGTCGGTATCTGCTCGCACCTCGGCTGCTCGCCAAGTGACAAGTTCACGCCCGGCGCTCAGCCGTCGCTGCCGGACGACTGGACGGGCGGCTTCCTCTGCCCCTGCCACGGCTCGACCTTCGACATGGCCGGCCGCGTCTTCAAGAACAAGCCTGCGCCGGACAACCTGGAGGTGCCGCCGTACATGTACCTGACCGACTCCCGCCTGCTGATCGGCGAAGACAAGAAGGCATAAGGACGATCATGGCTGAATTCAAGGAAGCTCCCGCAGGCGCCTCGGTAGGCGTGAAGACCGTGACATGGCTGGAGAACCGGTTCCCGACCGCGTTCGACGCCTACAAGGTCCACATGTCGGAGTACTACGCGCCGAAGAACTTCAACTGGTGGTACATCTTCGGCTCGCTGGCACTGCTTGTGCTGGTGATCCAGATCGTCACCGGCATCTTCCTGGTGATGCACTACAAGCCGGACGCGGGCCTGGCCTTCGCGTCGGTCGAGTACATCATGCGCGACGTGCCCTGGGGCTGGCTGATCCGCTACATGCACAGCACGGGCGCCTCGGCCTTCTTCGTGGTCGTCTACCTGCACATGTTCCGCGGCCTGATCTACGGCAGCTACCGCAAGCCGCGTGAACTGGTCTGGATCTTCGGCTGCGCGATCTTCCTGTGCCTGATGGCCGAAGCCTTCATGGGCTATCTGCTGCCCTGGGGCCAGATGTCCTACTGGGGCGCTCAGGTCATCGTCAACCTGTTCGCGGCCGTGCCCTTCGTCGGCCCGGACCTGGCGCTGATGATTCGCGGCGACTATGTCG
>NZ_JBGCUM010000108.1:0-5750 GCF_054177665.1 Roseateles sp. P5_E8
GTCGTCATCCGCGCGCGGCGCAGTTGACCGTGAACGTTCTCTGGCTTGCCGACCGGGACGATGAGGCTGCGTTCCACGACATTGCGCTTTCTGTCGATCAGCAGCAGCTTGGCCGGATTGCCGTTCTGCGTCAGCAGCACGCGGTCGCCGTCCAAGGCCTGCAGCGAATGGACTTCGGTGCCGCTGGGCGCGATGTATTGCCAGGCCACCGTCTTGTCGGGCGTGACTTCCATCGCGCCGAAACGCGTCGTGAACAGCACGTGGCCATTCGGCAGCAGCGTGCAATCGCCCAGTTCCTGGATGTCAGGCTTCTCGTCGCGCACGACGCGGAACTTCACCGCGTAGCTCCACACCTCCTTGCCAACGCGGATCAGGTGGACGGTTTGCTGGTCGGCGTTGTGCTCGTACTCGCCGCAGTAGAGGAATGGATGCTCCGACAGCCCCTTGCCTGGCAGCAACTCAGGAGAAAGGGCGGGTTCGGCAGGCTGTGCATAGGCGGGCGCCGACAGCGCCATGGCAGCCAACAGGATGGCAAGCGTGGTTCGCATGAGGAGAGCTTTATTTCGAATGGAAGTCGAGTCGCTCGGCAGACGCGTGGGCCTCCCAGGCGGCACGGTCGGTGAAGTCCAGCCCCTGTTCCCACACCGTGCCGATGTAGTAGACGAAGGGCTTGCCCGGTGTCACCCGTATGCGGATCAGATGGTTGTCTGCGTCGGCGCCTGTGTCGACGACCATGGCCGGGTCGACGCGCACGGCGGTGCCGATGGCGCCGTGCTTGGCGTGGGCAGGCGACCAGTACATCAATACGCCCCGTTTGGCATCAACCGTCAATACGCCCCGGGCCGTGCCCACCGGCGTCTTGTTCAGACCGATGCCGACGATCAGGTTCTCTGGCTTGTCGGACTCGATGACCGATTGCAGCCGGGTGAAGTTCGTGCCAAGGGGCAGCGTGAAGGTGCGGGTCTCCCACACCTTGCGGTCCACGCCCACCGGCCACGGCGCATAGGTCACCTGGAAGGACGCCACGTCGGGTCCGTTTTGCAGGATCTTGTGCGTGGCCCAGTTGCGCGAGACCCAAAGCTTGTCTTCGAACCAGATGCCCAAGCCGCCTACACCGCGGCTGCCGCCGACGCTGTAGAAGTCCAGGCCTTCACCGTAGTCGTTGTGGTAGTTCGGCGTCTTCAACTGCCGATCCATGAAGGGCCAGCGCACCTTCTTGGCCCAGGTGTCGATGCCGGAGCCGGACGGTGGCTCGATCTTTTGCAACGCCGGTCCGTAGATGCGGTGCGCGACGCGATCGTTCTCCCAGATCAGATCGTCGGCGCGGTCCGGTGCGTGGCGCACGGTCGCTCGCGGCACCTGCTCGGCGGGCGTGGCGGGCCGCAAGTCAGCAGGGGGCGCAGGCTGCGCCATCGACATGGCCGCAGCAGTGCCAGCCGCCAGCAGCAACGCCAGCTTCATCGCATCCATTGCTTTTTCTCCAATTGGGTTTCGTCGATAGGCAGCTTGCGGATGCGCACGCCGGTCGCCGCAAAGATGGCGTTGCAGACCGCCGGGAGGGCGGGCGGCAAGGCGGGCTCACCCAGACCGGTTGGCGGGTGATCGCTGAGGACAAACTCGACGTCGATCTGGGGCGCATCGGCAATGCGCATCAGCGCCATTTGATGGAAGTTGGATTGCTCCACTCTTCCTTTGTCGAAGGTGATGGCCTGCCTGAGCTGCCCGATGCCGTCGATGATGGCGCCCTCGACTTGGTTGCGTGCGGCCGACGGGTTGACGATGGTCGAGCCGACATCGCCGACGGCCCAGACTTTGAGCACGCGCCAGCTGCCGTCTGCATTCACACGCACCTTGGCCACCTCGGCGAAATAGCCGCGATGGCTGAAATAGGTGGCAACGCCCAGTCCCACACCCTTTTCGTCGGGCGGTTGCTGGCCCCATCCGGAGCGTTGCCGGAGCACCTCGAGAACGCGTTTGATCCGCTCCAGGCTGTACGGCGGCGCGCGCGAATTCAACGGGGGATCGGGCGGGAGGCCTTTGCGTGCATTCAGCATTTCAAGGCGAAGCTCGAAGGGATCCTTCTTGGCCTGGACGGCAATCTCGTCCAGGAAGCACTCGTGCACGAAGGCCAGCGAGTTGGAAGACGGCGCGCGCAGATAGCCTGTCGGGATGATGGTCTCGATGAGTGACTCGTCGAGGCGGAAGTGATCCAAGGTCTGGCGCAGGAAATCATGGGGCACCAGGTCGGCGCCCTGCGTCGGCTTGCCGCCGCGCGCATAGGTGACGCCGTGGGCGGCGTAGCCCTCGATGCGCCCATCGGCGCTGAGCCCCGCACGCAGCAGATGGTGATTGCCTGGCCGGAAGAAGTCGTGAGCGATGTCGTCCTCGCGGGTCCACAGCACCTTCACAGCGCCGGATTGCAGTGCAATTGCGGCCGCTTCGACCATGTAGTCGTTCTCCAGCCGCCGCCCGAAGCCGCCGCCCACGCGCGTCATGTGCACGGTGACGCTCGTTTCGGCAATGCCCAGCTCCTTGGCGACAAGCTTGACGCCCCAGCCCGGCGCCTGCGTCGGCGCCCAGATCTCGACGCCATCCTTCGTCGGCCGCGCGGTGGCGTTCTGGGGTTCCAGCGTCAGGTGGGCGATGAAGGGCGTGTCGTAGCGCGCCTTGAGCACCTTGGCCGCATCCGCGAGGGCGCTGTCCGCATGCCCCTTGTTGACGATCGTCTTACCGCATCTGCGCAGCAAATCGTCTGCTTTCGCCGAGTACGCCAGCGTGTCGTGCGGTGTGCTGGCCGACTCATCCCAGTCAACTTTCAGCCGGCTGCGGGCTTCCTTCGCAAGCCACCATCGTTCCGCCAGGATGGCCACGCCATCCTGCAGGCCCTTGAAGTTGCCGGTGCCCTTGATCACCAGCACCTTGTGCACGCCGGGCAGGCGGCGCACTTCGTCGAGATTGGCGGACAGGAACCTCGCACCGAAGACTGGCGGCCGACTCACGACCGCGTATTTCATGCCAGGGAGCACCTTGTCTATGCCGAATATCGGTTCCCCCTTCACGATCCCAGGGCCGTCGACACCTGCCTTGGGTGTGCCGATGATCTTGAAGTCGGCGCTGTTCTTCAGCGTGACCTCGGCCGGACTGGGAACGGGCATCGTTGCTGCGAGCGCGGCAAGCTCGCCATAGTCGCGCTGCTTCCCGCTGGCCTCGTGGCGCACCACGCCGCTGCGCACCGTCAACTCGTTAGAGGGCACCTTCAGCGATTGCGATGCGGCCTGGACGAACATCGCCCGCACAATGGCGCCGGCTCGCCGCATGAGGTCGTAGTTGGTTGGAATGCTGGTCGACCCCCCCGCCGTTTGAGGCCCGAAGAGCTTTTCATCCACGGGGGCCATCTCGACGCGGACGCGGTCCCAGTCGACGTCCAGTTCCTCGGCAATGACCATGGCCAACGTCGTCTTGATGCCCTGGCCAATCTCGGGATTCTTCGCGCGCAGCGTCACACGGCCATCGGTCGACACCAGCACGTAGTGGCTCAGCATGGACAGCGCGCTTTTGGCTTCGCTCCTTGTGCAGCCGTAGCCGGCGATGAAGGACCCACCCAGCGTAGCGGTGGAAACAAGGAAGAAGCGGCGAGTGGCTTGAACCATGTCAGGCGCTCCGCGTGTCCGTCGGGTCCATGCCGGCCGCGCTCTTGATGGCGGCGCGGATGCGCACATAGGTTGCGCAACGACAGAAGTTGCCGTTCATGGCGGCATCGATCTCCGCATCCGTCGGCTTGGGCGTCGCCTTCAGCAGCGCCGCGGCGCTCATGATCTGCCCGGCCTGGCAGTAGCCGCACTGCATCACATCCAGCTTGAGCCACGCGGCCTGGAGCGCCCGGCCTTGCGGACTGGCAGACACGCCCTCGATGGTGGTGATCTGCGCTCCGTGAACTGCGCTGACGGGTGTGAGACACGAGCGGATCGTTGCGCCGTTGAGATGGACTGTGCATGCGCCGCACTGCGCCATGCCGCAGCCGAACTTGGTGCCCGGCAAGCCGAACTCGTCGCGGAGCGCCCACAGAAGCGGCATGTCTGGCGCAAGGTCCCGCTCATGGAGCTTGCCGTTGATGGTGAGCTTGACCATGTCCTCTGCTGCGCTGGCTGAATGTTGGCGTGTCGATCAATGGCTCAGAGATCGGCCATCGCGGTGCCCGCGAGTAGGAAGGCGCCGACGCCGTAGAGCTGCGTGTCCTCGTAGCTGACCTGGTCCGGCCTGTCCCCGACCGGTTGAACGTAGCCAAGCTTGCCGTCAGGGTGAACGGCGCGCAGCAACGCCGCCCAGCCCTTGCGAGTTGGCGACTCATAGGTCGCCTTGTCGAGGACACCCCGCTTGATGCCCCAGGCCAGCCCGTAGGTGTAGAAGGCCGTGCCGCTCGATTCCGGAGGCGTCTCGGCACCGTTCGCGAGCAGGGAGGGTGCCCAGTAGCCGTCCGCTTTCTGAAGTGTCTTGAGCTTGGCCGCCATGCGCTGGAAGACGCCAATCATTCGCGCGCGGTCGGCGTCGGCCTCGGGCAGGCGGTCAATCATCCGGGTCAAGCCTGCAAAGGCCCAGCCGACACCTCGGCTCCAGAAGACCTTGCGGCCAGCTGCGTCCCGGCGGTCGAAGAATCTGGAGTCGCGGAAATACAGGTTTTCTGCGTCGTCGAACAGAAACTGCGTCGTGACCCAGAATTCCCGCTTGGCGAACTCAGCATATTTTGGGTCGCCCGTTTGCAGGCTCAACTCAAACCAGATTGCCGGCGCCATGAACAGCGCGTCGGACCAGCACCACCTGGATTGGCAGCCCAAGGCTTCAAGGCCAGTACCTTCGCGGTGCTCGGTGAATTCCAATTTCACACTGGAAGGCTTCTCCAGGATGGCGTCCAGTTCGGACTTCACTTCTGCGCGAGCATTGGCGCCCGCACCATTCTTCGCGGCCCACAAATAGGCCTGACCAATCGCCTGGTCATCAGCGAAGTATTTTCGCGAGGCCAGCTTCCATTGATTTGCTTCACCGCGCTGAATGATGAGCTGCTTGTAACGCGGATTTGAACTTCGGTCGGCCAGCTCCGTGAGACCGACAAGGAGCGCCGCCTGAACCCAGCCTTTTGGATTCGGATAGCCCTCGCCGGTTTTGATTGGATTCAATCCGGCAGCCATTGCCGTGATCTGGTAATCGGCTACCTTTTCAACAATCGCAATGGTTTCCAGCCTATTTGGAGCTTTGGCTGTATCAGCAGCGAACGCCATTGGTGATGCAGCACCCAGGACGAGCGACGCATATATAAAGAATTTGTTCTTCATGGAGTATTGGTGGCGTGGTCCGCCAAACGTCGGTCAGATGCCAAGGCGATGTGCATCCCTTCCCAGCTCGAATTTGATATCGCCGAGAAAATCGATGGTAGCCGCGGACCCCCTGCGTGCGGTGCTCAACAATTTGAGCGGTTGTATGACGTCGGATGTCAGTTTGCGAGCGCTGACAATCTATTGGTAGCGTTCAGGCGTGGGTAGGAGCTTGCGGCGGGAGCCGTGCCTCAGCCGGCATACGGCCGCAGTACGGTATGCAGAACGAACGCTGCGCCTCCCACTGCGGTCGCTTGCTCACCGTACTTGGCCAAGCGAATTGAAGGAGGCAAAGAGCCGGCGTCCTCGCCGAACCGACCCAGCCGTGCCACTGCGGCGTCCAGGAAGGAGCTGCCACCCAGGGTCACGACCTCACCGCCCAAG
>NZ_JBGCUM010000109.1:0-5723 GCF_054177665.1 Roseateles sp. P5_E8
GATAACTGGGGTTTGCCAGCGCAATTTGCGCGTATGTTGCATTTGGTGCCGAACATCCATGTTCGACACGGATAGAAGCTGGTCCGGACACTGGCTCGGACGCTCGTCATGCCCCTGCCTTGGATCCGCTGAGCGCCGCCGCCAAGTTAACTTCAAGGGGATGACTGTGCGGATCCATGAACGAGCACCGCCACAAGGCGCTTGACTAACAAGTCCCCATAGAAGCCGAAGTTCACCGGACTACAGCAACAGGCTGACTGCTGCCGCTCGGATTCGCCAGTCGTGAGGCAGCAAGGTGCCCAAAGCGGAAATCCGCCTGACAACAGCAACAGGCTGGGTGCTGTCACCCTGATTTGGCAGACAAATGACCGCTACTAGCGACACCTGCCGTTGAAAGTTCTCGTGCTGAGCGACCGCCGCACATCCTGGACCTGACGTTCAGTGGAGCGCGCGCCTGCGGTAAGCGACCTTCTGCTTCAAGGCACGCCGCTGCTTACATCTTGCTCCGACATTGGCCGCGACCGAGGTGTTAGACGGAGAAGCGCTACGGTCAAGTCGCACTTCGCGTATTGCGATGGCTCTATTGGCGCGAGCAGGGCTTTCGGACACCGTGCTGGGAAGGCATCGCCCTGTTACAGCGGTGCTTGCATTTGAGGGCAGTAAACCGGCACCAATCCACATGCGAAGGTGGTGGACTCCCTTCCCCGAGTTGGAGGTAGCCACATAGACTGGCGCGGGTTAAATTTCGTGTCGCTATGTGAGGGGCTCAGCAACATTTGCTGGGTTAGGGAGAGGATGAAAGAGATCGCTAAAGCGATCCCGCAGGACCAGCTACTCTGGGCCCTGGGATCAGTGTGTTCCCTTCACAGGGTGCCTTTTGCCGCCGAGTTGGTCGCCAGGAGCTTCCCCGCTCCGTGTTCCGCTACGACGCTCGTTGCGGCTTCGCGAGCCATCGGCCTGAAAGTCAAGCATGTTCGCCTGAGCGCCGAGCGCCTGGCGAGCATGGTGTTTCCGCTCGTGATTTCGCTGAGCATCCCCGGGGATGACGCAACTGCCCAAACGAGTGGCACTGAAGCCCCTTGCCTCGGAATCGTCACCGCAGCCGACGAAGGGCGTGTTGTGCTTTTCGAGGCCGGCAGCAATCAACCCAAGAGCGTCACTCTTGCCGAATTTGCTGAACGTCTTGGTGGTGACGCCTGGTTGATGAGCCCGAAGGCCGAGGCAGCGCTTGATCCCGATACGCCGGCCTCGGCTCGGAAGTTCGGATTCGGGTGGTTTGTCCCTGAACTGCTTAAACACGGCAAGGTCTGGCGCGATGTGCTGTTGGCTTCGCTCGCGTTGCAGCTCATTGCGCTGGCGACACCGCTTTTCACGCAGGCCATCATCGACAAGGTGGTAGTTCACCGGACGCAGAGCACGCTCATTGCCATCGCCATCGCGATGGCAATCTTCACCGTGTTCTCCAGTGTGCTGACCTGGGTGCGCCAGTACCTCGTGCTACACACCGGCAACCGTGTCGATGCAGTTCTTGGCGCGGCCGTGTGGGAGCACCTGCTGAAGCTGCCGCTACGCTATTTCGAGCATCGCCCCACAGGAGTCGTCGCAGCGCGGCTCCACGGCGTGGAGAACATCCGGGAGTTCGTCTCCGGTGCAGCCGTTTCGCTGGTCCTCGACCTGCCGTTCCTGCTGATCTGCCTGGGTGTGATGTTCTGGTACAGCGTGCCGCTGACTGCCATAGTGCTTGGCGTACTCGCAGTCATCGCCATCGTTAGTGTGCTGATCGCCCCGGTCTTCCAGCGGCAATTGAATGACCAATTCCTGATGGCGGCCAGGAACCAGGCCTTCGTGACCGAGCACATCGCCGGCTTTGAGACCGTCAAGAGCTTGCAAATGGAACCGCAGCTAAACAAGCGTTACGCCGGCTATCTGGCGAACTACCTGCAGGCGGGCTTTCGAACCAAGCAGATCGGCAACACCTACAACGTGTTCGCCAACAGCATGGACCAGTTGCAGACGCTGCTGATCCTCATGGTCGGCGCCTACACGGTCATGACCGAGCCGACGTTCACGATCGGCATGCTCGTCGCGTTCCAGATGTTTGCGGGCAAGCTCAGCCAGCCCGTCCTGCGCATCGTTGGGCTCTGGAGCCAATTCCAGCAGGCGAGCCTGTCGGTCCARAGACTGGGCGACGTCATGAACGCGGCCAGCGAGCCGTACAGCCTCACGCCGAGACGGCAGACGGACGGTCGAGGCCGGATCGAAATTGAGGGCTTGGCGTTCCGTTATGCCGAAGATCGCCCCTTGCTCTATCAAGACCTGCAATTGGAGATTGAACCTGGTCGGGTGGTTGCCATCATGGGTGCGTCGGGGACTGGGAAGAGTACGCTGGCCAAGCTGTTGCTGGGCTTCTACCAGCCCACTGCGGGCAGCATCAAGATCGACGGCGTCGACCTCCGCCACATGTCGGCCAATGAGCTGCGGAACTACTTTGGCGTCGTGCCCCAGGAGACGATGCTTTTCAGCGGCACCGTGTATGCCAACCTGACTGCAGCCAACCCCGGGGCCAGCTTCGACCAAGTGGCGCAGGCTTGTCGCATGGCTGGTATCCACTCTGTGATCGAGTCGTTGCCTCAGGGGTATGAGACGGAGCTCGGCGAGCGCGGCGTCGGCCTGTCCGGCGGACAGAAGCAGCGGTTGGCCATCGCGCGGGCGCTGCTCAAGGGTCCCAAGGTGCTGATCTTTGACGAGGCGACCTCAGCGTTGGATGCGGAGACGGCAGAAAACTTCGCCAAGACGGTGAATGGGTTGAAGGGCAAGGTGACGATGTTGTTCATCACCCATGCACTGCCGAAGGCGCTCAAGATCGACAGCGTCGTGCACCTGACGAAGACAAGTGGGATCCAGAAATTTGCRACTGTCGGGCAAGTCCAGCCGGCGCAAGAGGGTTAGGAGTGATGGACTCTTCTCCGTTTGAAAGAAAACACGCGCTGCGCTTGAGCGAGCGGCTACTAGTGTGCAACCGGGTATGTTCCTTCGTGCTGGGCAGTTTTGCGCTCAAGGCGACGTGTACGACCATTTTGGATGGGGTGTTGTCGTGATCGCTGAAGCACGGACATTCGTACGGCGATGGGTGACGCGCGGCTCGGGCATCCTGAGCGCCGTGTTCCTCGCTGCCTGCGCTTCAGGGCCAGCGTTCGTTGCACTGGAAGCACCAGCGGCGGATCGCGCCGCGATTTATGTTTATCGGGACTTCGCACTAGGCGGGGCGGCGATCGGCTATCCGGTATCGCTGAATGGCCAGAGCGTCGGCACACTGGCGGTGAACTCGTTCGTGCGGGCTGAGACAGACCCCCAAGCGACACGTGCAACAGTCAGTGGTCCAGCTTGCGTGTCACCACAGACCATCGCAATCACCCCCGGCGAGAGCGTGTTCGTTGAAGCTGTCGTGGAAATGTCGAGTCTGCGGTCGGCAAGCGGATACATGTCGCCGGACTACAGGTGCCGGCTCGTGCAACGCTCGCAAGCCGAGGCGTTGAAGTCCTTATCTGGATTGAAGAGAGCGCAGTGAACCTATGACCATCCGATTCGCAACATTGAATGACGTTCCCGCGCTGGTTGAAGGCGGCAGACGCATGCATGCGTTGACTCGATTTCGCAGCTTCGACTACGACGAGCAGAAGGTCGCGTCGGCTTTCACGGACCTTCTCACGAAAGGGCAGCAGAAGTACGTGTTCCTTGTGGCACAGAACTCTGCGAGCGCGGTTGTTGGTGCGCTGATTGGCGTACTTGAACAACACATCTTCAGTGACCAGTTGACTGCAAGCGTCATGCACTACGACGTGTTGCCTGAGGCGCGCAGCGGCGGGCACGGCGTGCGGTTGCTCAAGGCCTTCGAGCAGTGGGCAGCCAATCGCAAGGTTGCAGAGATCGGGCTCGGAATCAACAGTGGGGTCGATCTGGCCCGACTCTCTCGCTTCGCGGTGCGAATGGGATACCAAAAGATCGGTGAGAACTTTGTGAAGTCGTCCCGGTGATTCTCTTTGCTGCGAGCCTTCCCATGTGGAATTTCTCAGCGTGTCAACATCAAGCCCCATATGAGTTGATGGTGCGGCAGGCGGAACGGGGGTACCTATGGTTGGACTGACTCTGATGGAGTACGAGATGGCGACTTGCTGCGAAAAAAAGAATCGTATGCGCCTGTGCCTGCGCAGATATGCGCCAACTTTAGTGGCTGGCCTCTTGCTCCTCGCAGGTTGCTCCAAAGCACAACAGGATGTTGCCGCACCCGCTTCATCGCCTACCCCCGGAGCCCAGCCGAGCTCGCAGGCCGTTTCTGCGGCGACCGTGCCCAGATTGACCGAGGCCGAGGTTAAAGCGCGCTACCAGAACTGCTCGCACGGTTATTACAGCGGACCGCGTCCCGGCAAGGCGCGCTTTACCAAGGACAGGTTCGTCTGGGCCGTAACACCGGATTTTGCTGCGAAGTACTGCATGCCGAAAGAGTTCGTCAGCACCGACCTGAAAGGCGCTGAGGCAGTTGCCTATCGCATGGTCGAAGACGCGGACGAGGAAGTTTGTGGGCTCAAGGACAGCCCAGACATCTGTGCACGCGCGCGGTTTCATCAGTTCGAAATCTATTACCGAACCGGTTCTATTCCGAAGATACGAGAGGTTCCGTACTTCAATCCGGCAAAGCTTCCGGCCCGCATGCTCATCAGCGTGACGGACAAGGAGTGGCAGCACATGCTTCAGTCGGTCAACGCCAAACCGCGGACTGGCGCACTAAGCCCCTTCTCAGACTTTGGGCTGCTTGAGACCAGTGGCAACAAGGTGACCTGGTCGCTTGGCTCGGCTTATCCGAATCTCTACTACGAAGACGCGTTCGAGCAACTTGACTATCTATCGCTTCAGACAATCGCAGGGTTTTCTTTCGCGCCCGGATGGCAGCAGGCAGAAAAGTCCGCCTTAGTAATCGGAGCCGGGAAGCCGACCGACAAACGCCGCTATTCAGATCGCCGAGTCGTCGACTTCGCTCTTTTGATCACGATACCCGAACGCATTCGGGCTGCTGTCATTGCAAACGACAAGGCGCGCGGGACAAACATGAGCGCCCCGGCTGGGCAGGCCAACGCCACTCCTTCAACATCGAACCGCTAACTCAAACTGACTTCCAGCATGGACTACTCCAAGATGATGCCGTACCTGCCTTGGGCGCAGGCGGCCTATGGCCTTTCCAGTGAAAACAAGACACCGCTGCCGGTAGGAAACTCCATCCCCGTCGCGGTGCTGGGATTTAATGCAACCCCGAACTCAGGGTTTGACGGTGCCTTGTACAAGGACCCTACGACCGGTAAATACGTCATTGCGTACGCAGGTACGGTTCAGTTTCCAGACGTCTTTCCTGCTGATATCGAGTTGGCGAAACAGACACTGGAAGAGCGCCTAGAAGGATTCACGGCGAATTGGGATGCGCAGATGAGCGATGCTGTGTCCTTCGCCTATAAGGCTTTCCTGACAATCAAGGCCGAATTAAGTGGACCGGGTGGGCAGGGCGTCACCATCGACGACATCAGGGCGCGCGTCTCCGTAACGGGTCACTCGTTGGGCGGCGCTTTAGCGGAGATGGTCGCGAAGCTCTTTGGGCTTCCCGGGTTCAATATCGATGGTCCGGGCATTCAAACATTGGCCAGCAAACCGGATTTTGAAGCATTTAAGGACAAAGT
>NZ_JBGCUM010000110.1:0-5120 GCF_054177665.1 Roseateles sp. P5_E8
CCCACGGCCGGTTGACGCTGGCGCAGACGGCCGGCCTGTCCTTCGTCGTCGGCACCGGCAGCGACAACGCCAGCCTGGTGTTCGGCGGCAGCCAAAGCGCCATCAATGCGGCGCTGGCCAGCCTGCAATACCGCCCGGGCAGCGACTACAGCGGCGCAGACCAGCTCGACCTGTCGGTCAGCGACTTCGGCAACACCGGCAGCGGTGGCGCCCGCACCGCCAGCGGCAGCGTGGCCATCACCGTCAATGCGGTCAACGACGCGCCGACGCTGAGCCTGCCCGGCACGCAGTCCACGCCGCTGCTGACGCCGCTGCAGTTCGCCGATGCCGGCGGCAATGCCATCCGCTTGGCCGACATCGACAGCGGCGCCACGTCACTGCGGCTGACGCTGACCACGGCCAACCTGGCCGGCGGCGGCACGCTCAGCTTTGGCAGCCTCGCCGGCCTGACGCTGGTGAGCGGCACGGGCACGCTCGACAGCACCGTGGTGCTGCTCGGCAGCGCGGCCAACCTGAATGCCGCGCTGCAGACGCTGAGCTTCAGCGCCGGCTCGGCCAGCCTGTCGCGGCTGGACGTCAGCGTCGACGACCTCGGCGGCACCGGCCTGGGCGGCGCCCGCCAGGCCAGTGGCAGCATCAACATCGCCATCGGCGCCGACGCCCTGCCGGTGCTCACCCTCGGCACGCCGGCCGCCAACTTCACCGAGGGCGGCGCGCCGCTCGCGCTGGCCCCGGGGCTGACGCTCAGCGACGCCGATCACGCGACGCTGGCCGCCGCGCAGTGGCGCATCAGCAGCGGCTACGCGGGCGCGCAGGACGAACTGCGCTTCGCCAACGACGGCCTGACCATGGGCAACATCGTTGCCAGCTACAGCGCCGGCACCTTGAACCTCAGCTCGGCCGGCCAGACGGCCACGCTCGCGCAATGGCAAGCGGCGCTGCGCTTGGTCACCTACGCCAACGCGAGCGACGCGCCGAGCACTACCGCGCGCGGCTTCACGCTCAGCGTCAATGACGGCATCGCCGACAGCGCGGCCCGCCAGTGGACACTCGGCGTCGCCGCCGTGAACGACGCCCCGACGCTCGGCGGCGTCAATGACTTCACTGCCATCACCGAAGACCTGACCGGGCACGCGGGCATGCTGGTGTCGGCCTTGATCGCCGGCCATGTCGGCGACGCGGACGATGCGGCCGTGGCAGGTGTGGCCGTCATCGGCGTGGACGATGCCCATGGCAGCTGGCAGTACACACGCGACGGCGGCGCCACCTGGCAGGCCATCGGCCCGGTGAGCGATGCCTCGTCCCGCCTGCTGGCCGCGGACGCCGCCACGGCGGTGCGCTTCGTGCCCGCAGCCGACTGGAACGGCAGCGTCGCCAACGGCCTGCGCCTGCGCGCCTGGGACCAGACCAGCGGCAGCGCCGGCGCCCTGGCCGACACGCGCAGCAACGGCGGCAGCAGCGCCTTCAGCAGCGCCAGCTTCGCCAGCAGCCTGACGGTCACGCCGGTCAACGACGCGCCGCAGCCGGCCGCCGCGATTGCCGACCAGTCCGCCATCCAGCACGCCGCCTTCGCCTTCACGGTGCCGGCCGGCCGCTTCAGCGACATCGACATCGGCGACACCCTGACCTACAGCGCCGCGCTGGCTGGCGGCGCCGCCCTGCCGGCCTGGCTGCATTTCGACGCCGCGACCCGCAGCTTCTCCGGCACACCCGGCGAAGTGGACGTGGCCACGCTGACCATTCGCGTGACGGCCACCGACGCCGCCGGCGCCAGCGCGGCAAGCGACTTCCAGTTGACCGTGATCGACCTGAACGACGAGCCGGTGCTGGTCGGCAGCGTGGCCGACCAAGCCGCGACGGAGGACATGCCCTTCGTGTTCGCGCTGCCGGCGGGCCTCTTCATCGACATCAACGTCGGCGACACGCTGAGCTACAGCCTCACGCTCGCCTCCGGTGCGCCGCTGCCCGCCTGGCTGGCCTTCGATGCCGCGACACAGACGCTCAGCGGCACGCCGGGCAATGGCGACGTCGGACAGCTCAGCCTGCGCCTGACCGCCACCGACCGCGACGGCGCCGACGCACACGTCGACTTCGCGCTGAGCGTGGCCAACGCCAACGATGCGCCCCAGCTCACCGCGACGCTGGCCGCGCAGTCAGCGAGCCAGGGCAGCGCCTTTGCCTTCACGCTGCCGGCCGGCGTGTTCAACGACATCGACGTGGGCGACGCACTGGCGTTGACCGCTCGCCTCGGCTCAGGCGCTGCGCTGCCGGCATGGCTGCATTTCGACGCCGCGACGGCGACCTTCAGCGGCACGCCGGCCAACGGCGACGTAGGCGCCCTCACCGTCAACGTGACGGCCACCGATGGCAACGGCGCGACAGCCGCCGGCAACTTCACGCTCACCGTGGCGAACGTGAACGACGCGCCGGTCGCCGGCGTCATCGCCGCACCGACGGCGACGCAGGACCACGCCTTCAGCTTCACGCTGCCGGCCGGGGCCTTCACCGACGTGGATGCGGGCGACACGCTGGCGCTGACTGCACGCCTCGGCTCGGGCGCGGTGCTGCCTGCATGGCTGCACTTCGACGCCGCCACCGCTACCTTCAGCGGTACGCCGGCCAACGGCGACGTGGGCGCCCTCACCGTCAATGTGACGGCCACCGATGCCAGCGGCGCTACGGCCACCGACAGCTTCATGCTCAMCGTGGCGAACGTGAACGACGCGCCGGTCGCAGGCGTCATTGCCGCGCAGACGGCGACGCAGGGCCAGGCCTTCAGCTTCGCGCTGCCGGCTGGGGCCTTCACGGACGTGGATGCGGGCGACACGCTGGCGTTGACCGCACGCCCCGGCTCGGGCGCAGCGCTGCCCGCGTGGCTGCACTTCAACGCCACCACCGCGACCTTCAGCGGTACGCCGGCCAACGGCGACGTGGGCGCCCTCACCGTCAACGTGACGGCCACCGATGCCAGCGGCGCGACGGCCGTAGGGAGCTTCACTCTCAACGTGGCGAATGTGAACGACGCGCCGGTCGTGGGCGTCATTGCCGCGCAGACGGCGACGCAGAGCCAGGCCTTCAGCTTCGCGCTGCCGGCCGGGGCCTTCACGGACGTGGATGCGGGCGACACGCTGGCGTTGAGCGCACGCCTTGGCTCGGGCGCCGCGCTGCCTGCATGGCTGCACTTCGACGCCGCCACGGCGACCTTCAGCGGTACGCCGGCCAACGGCGACGTGGGCGCCCTCACGGTCAACGTGACCGCCACCGATGGCGGCGGTGCGACGGCCTCGGGCAGCTTCGGGTTGACCGTGGCGAACGTGAACGACGCGCCGGTCGCCGCCTTCATCGCCGCACAGGCGGCAGCTCAGGACCAGGCCTTCAGCTTCGCGCTGCCGGCCGGGACCTTCACCGACATCGACGCGGGCGACTCGCTGGCCCTCACCGCCCGCCTCGGCTCGGGTGCGGCGCTGCCCGCATGGCTGCACTTCGACGCCGCCACCGCGACCTTCAGCGGTACGCCGGCCAACGGCGACGTGGGCGCCCTCACCGTCAACGTGACGGCGACCGACGCCAGCGGCGCGACGGCCACCGGCAGCTTCACGCTGACCGTAGCGAACGTGAACGATGCGCCTGCCGCCGGCGCCATCGCCGCGCAGACGGCGACCCAGGGCCAGGCCTTCACCCTCACGCTGCCCGCCGGGCTGTTCACCGACATCGACGTGGGCGACACGCTGGCCCTGACCGCCCGCCTCGACTCGGGCGCCGCGCTGCCGGCCTGGCTGCACTTCGACGCCACCAACGGCAGCTTCACCGGCACGCCGTCCAACGCGGACGTGGGTTCGCTGCGCGTGACCGTCACGGCGACCGATGCAGGCGGCGCCAGCGTGGGCAGCAGCTTCGCCCTCACCGTGGCCAACGTCAACGACGCACCCGTGCTGGCCGGCCCCATCGCCACGCAGGCCGCCACGCAGGGGCAGGGCTTCGTCTTCAAGCTGCCGGCGGGGCTGTTCACCGACATGGATACCGGCGACACGCTGACCCTCACCGCCAGCCTCGCCTCCGGTGCGGCGCTGCCGGCCTGGCTGCGTTTCGACGCGGCAACGCAGACGTTCAGCGGCACGCCGTCCAATGCCGATATCGGCAGCCTCGCCCTCCAGTTGACCGCCACCGATGCCAGCGGCGCGACCGCCCGCGGCGCCTTCACGCTGACGGTGGCCAACGTCAACGACGCTCCGGTCGCCGCCGGCTCCATCGCTGCGCAAAGCGCGACCGAGGATCAGGCGTTCAGCTTCACGCTGCCCGCCGGCCTCTTCACCGACATCGATGCAGGCGACACGCTCGCCCTGAGCGCCCGCCTTAGCTCGGGCGCTGCGCTGCCGGCCTGGCTGCACTTCGACGCGACGACCCGCACCTTCAGCGGCACGCCCGCCAATGCCGACGTCGGCGCGCTGAATCTGCAAGTCACGGCCACCGACCCCGGTGGTGCAAGCGCGAGCACGGGCTTCGCGCTGACGGTCCGCAACGTCAACGACGCGCCGACATTGGCCCTGCCCATGCCTGCGCAATCGGCGCTCGCCGGCAGCAGCGTGCAGTGGGCCCTGCCGCCGGCAACGTTCGACGACGCCGACGCCGGCGACGTGCTGGCCTATGCGGCAACCCTTGCCGATGGCTCCGCGTTGCCGGCTTGGCTGAGCTTCGATGCCCAGCACCAGGTATTCACAGCCCAACCGGCGCTGGCCGATGCCGGCGAGCTGTTTGTGCGCGTGACGGCCAGCGACGCCGCCGGAGCGAGCGCTCAGATGGTCTTCGCCGTCGTCGTCGTCGAGCCCGCGCCGGTGGTGGCGCCTGCACCGGCGCCCGTCGCCCCTGCACCCGTCGCCGCCCCCGCGACACCGGTGGCCGAAGAGACGAAAGCCCCCACAGAAGCGCCCGCCCCGTCGGCCGCAGCACCGGTCGTGCTGCCAGTGGGCACGCCGCCGGCCGCCGGCCTGGACACGCGCCTGGTGATCGACACCGCCCTCGCGCCGGCCGACACGCGCCGCGCGGCCGCGTCGAGCGATGCGCCCACCTCGGCCGCGCGCCTGGCCAGCCGCTCCGACGCGGTGCTGGCCACGGCGCTGCTG